>NZ_JAQQPT010000012.1:0-220408 GCF_036688725.1 Pseudomonas lactucae
CCCCCCCCCCCCCCCCCCCCCCTCCCACATTTGGTTTGCGGTTTATCCAGCAGGCACCACTTCCAATACGCAAATCATCCCGGCCTCCGGATAATGCCAGCGCACATCCACATCCCAGAACTGCGCTCCGTATTCGCGCTCAGGCCCGGGCGTTTGGTAGGCCGGGCGTGGATCCTGCGCCAGACACTGATCGATCAACTCCACCAATGGCTCTCCAAGGCGCTGAGCGTGGCCTTGTGCCTGCTGCAGCGCCGTCTTCAGCCACTGCACGGGAATCAGCTGCGGCGCACCGCTGGCGATGCTGTTGGTGGCCGTGTCGACAATATCGGCATACGGTACATACGGCTTGATATCCAATACCGGTGTGCCATCGAGCAAATCGATCCCGGAAATCCACAGCCGCCCCGGCTCGACCTTGTCCAGCTTGACCACTGACTGGCCAATCCCGTTGGGCCGATGAGTCGCACGGGTCGCAAACACACCCATGGACGTGTTGCCGCCCAGGCGTGGCGGGCGCACTTTCAGGCGTGGTTTATCTTCCAGGGCCTGGTGGAACAGGAACAACAGCCACACGTGGCTGACCTGTTCCAGACCCTGTACCGCCTCACCCTGGTCGAACGGCGCCACCAATTCCAGCACGCCACGGGCGGCAGGCGCCAGTTGCGGTTGGCGCGGGATGGCGAACTTCTCCTTGAAGCAGGAGCGTACGAAACCGACGGGCGAGACCTGGTAATTCATGGCTTACGTGCGAACCCGCAGCGTCAGGCCCTTGAGGAAGTTGCGCAGCAACTGGTCGCCACAGGTGCGGTAGTTGGTGTGACCGAACTTGCGAAACAGTGCGCTCAGTTCCGGCTTGGACACCGGGAATTCGGCGGCCTTGAGGATGGCATGCATGTCGTCTTCCTTGAGTTCGAAGGCCACGCGCAGCTTCTTGAGGATAATGTTGTTGGTCACCGGCGTTTCGATCGGCTGCGGTGGACGGCTTTCGTCCTTGCCGCGCTTGAAGATCACCAGGCCGTCGAGAAAGTGGGCCATGACTTCGTCCGGGCAGAACACGAAGCCTTCTTCCTCGTCTTTCTTGAGGTAGGTCAGCAGGTCGTCCTTGGTCACGTCCATGCCGCCGAGCTTGATGATCTCGACCATCTTGTTGTCGCTGATGTCGAGCATGTAGCGCACGCTGCGCAGTACGTCATTGTGAATCATGGTGGGCAATCCTGGTATTCAACGGAGGACACCGCCCTAGCAGGCGGTGTCGAGAAAAGGGAACGGCTTAGAACTTCTCTTTGCCGGACAGGTAACGCCATTGACCGACCGGCACCTTGCCGATGGACACGCCGCCGATGCGGATGCGACGAATAGCCACGACCTTCAGGCCAACGGCTTCGCAGAACAACGCGATCACGCCGGGCTGCGGGTTTTTCATCGCAAAACGCAGGCGGTTTTCGTTCTGCCAGCTGGCTTTGACCGCCGGCAACTCTTTGCCTTTGTAGGTCAGGCCGTGGTTCAGGCGGTTAAGACCGTGGGCAACCATGTTGCCCTCGACCTCCACCACGTATTCCTGCTCGATCTTGGCGGCATCGGCGGTCAACTTGCGCAGAATCTTCCAGTCCTGGGTAAACACCAGCAGGCCGCTGGCCTTGGCCTGCAGGTCGGCGCTGGCGGTCAGGCGCAGGAAGTGGCCCTTGAGCGGGCGCTTGCTGAAGCGGTGCTCTTCGGACAGCGTTTCGGCGCTGATCGAGGCCATGGCCGTCTCGGCATCCACACCCGCCGGGGCGTGCAGCAGGATAGTCACCGGCTCCGGCACGGTGGCCTTGGCCTCAGGGTCGAGTTCGACCTTCTGGGTGGTGACCTTGAACTGCGGCTCGTCGATCACTTCACCGTCCACCGAAACCCAGCCGCCTTCGATAAACAGCTCAGCCTCCCGACGGGAGCAACCGACCAGTTCGATAAGGCGTTTGGAGAGGCGTATGGGGTCAGTCATGACAAGGGCCGTAACAAAAGGGGGTGACTATTGTACCTGCCTGGCGCCGGTTAATCCCGGCCCCATTTCAGCCTGCTGTATTTTCGGGGGAGCCGGTTTGTGGGGACCTCAGCCGTTGCGTAGGTGTTGCTGCTGGCGCAAACGCAGATGCAGCAACGGATAGGGCTGGCCCAGACCGTCATGCTCGGTGCGTCCGATCACCTCGAAGCCCTGTTTGAAATAGAACCCCAGCGCCCGCGGATTTTGTTCGTTCACATCCAGTTCATCGGCATTCATATGCTCGATGGCATAGCGCAGCAATTGTCGCCCCAGGCCCTGGCCTCGGTGCTGAGGGTCGATAAACAGCATCTCCACCTTGCCTGCCGCCACCCCGGCAAACCCTGTGATTCGCTGGCGCGAGTCCTTGGTGCAGATGAGCATCACCGAATCCAGGTAGCGGGTCAGCACCAGGTTTTTCAGGCGCACGATGTAGCTTTCCGGCAGAAAGTCATGGGTGGCGCGCACCGAGGCCTCCCAGATCCGCGCCAACTCGGCGTAGTCGCTGGTTTTAGGTGTATGGATAACCGAATGCTGACGCATGCCCGCTGCCCCTTACTGTAGACGGTGCTGATGGGCGAAACGATAGACCTAAAAAAGCCCCGCATCTTGTCTGGAAGCAGGGCTTTTTCATTTCTTTACTGCCTTAGGCGCGTTTTTCAGCCCACAGGTCATATTCGTCGGCGTCGGTCACGGTGCACCACACCTTGTCGCCCGGCTTCAAACCGCTGGCGTCGTCGATAAACACGTTACCGTCAATTTCCGGTGCGTCGAAGAAGCAACGGCCCACCGCGCCTTGCTCGTCGACCTCGTCGATCAGCACTTCGATTTCCTTGCCGATGCGCAGTTGCAGGCGCGCCGAGCTGATGGCCTGTTGGTGCGCCATGAAGCGTTCCCAACGGTCTTGCTTGACGTCGTCCGGCACCACGGGCAGGTCCAGCAGGTTGGCGGGGGCGCCTTCCACTGGCGAGTATTGGAAGCAGCCGACGCGGTCCAGTTGGGCCTCGGTCAGCCAGTCCAGCAGGTACTGGAAGTCTTCTTCGGTTTCGCCAGGAAAGCCGACAATGAAGGTGGAACGAATAATCAGGTCAGGGCAGATCTCGCGCCAGTTCTTGATGCGCGCCAGGGTCTTGTCTTCGAAGGCCGGACGTTTCATGGCCTTGAGCACTTTCGGGCTGGCGTGCTGGAACGGGATGTCCAGGTACGGCAGGATCTTGCCGGCGGCCATCAGCGGGATCAGCTCGTCAACGTGCGGGTACGGGTAGACGTAGTGCAGGCGCACCCACACGCCCAGGCTGCTGAGGGCTTCGCAGAGTTCGGTCATGCGGGTTTTTACCGGCGCGCCGTTCCAGAAACCGGTGCGGTACTTCACGTCGACACCGTAGGCGCTGGTGTCCTGGGAAATCACCAACAGCTCTTTGACGCCGGATTTGACCAGGCGCTGGGCCTCGTCCAGCACATCGCCCACCGGGCGGCTGACCAGCTTGCCGCGCATCGACGGGATGATGCAGAAGCTGCAGCTGTGGTTGCAGCCTTCGGAAATCTTCAGGTAGGCGTAGTGGCGTGGGGTCAGCTTGATGCCTTGCGGCGGCACCAGGTCGATCAGCGGGTTGTGGTCCTGACGCGGTGGCACCACGTCGTGCACGGCATTGACCACCTGCTCGTATTGCTGCGGACCGGTCACGGCCAGCACGCTTGGGTGCACATTGCGGATATTGCCTTCTTCCACGCCCATGCAGCCGGTCACGATGACCTTGCCGTTTTCCTTGATCGCTTCGCCGATCACTTCCAGGGACTCTGCCTTGGCCGAGTCGATAAAGCCGCAGGTGTTGACCACCACCACATCGGCGTCCTGATAAGTGGACACGACGTCATAGCCTTCCATACGCAGTTGCGTGAGGATGCGCTCGGAGTCGACGAGCGCCTTAGGGCAACCCAGGGAAACAAAGCCAACCTTGGGGTTGGCTTTTGCGATGGTGGTGGACATGTCTAACCTCGGTATTGAATGACGCCGCCGGTCGTGCACGACGAGGCAACGGACGGGCACTTGGAATGTGCCTCTGATCAAAAAGTGCGCAATTCTAGCGACGGGCAACGCACTTGACCAGCTTTATGCAGGGAAATGCGACGAGTGCTGCGCTATGCTTCGCGCCGTTGGCACGGGTAAAACCCTTGGGTCAATAAAACGTCTGTTACGAGAAGTAAAACAGCGCATGCTAGGGTCAGCTTAGATGTGTTGTTTATAAAGACCTCAGGTCAAAGGGCAGGAGTGGTTGATGGGTCAGGCAAGTAGTCAGGCAGCGGGTGCCGAGCATTCAAACGCCAAGCCGATTGGCATGCTGGTGGCAGCGGTCGGGGTGGTTTACGGCGATATCGGCACCAGTCCGCTCTACACCCTTAAAGAGGTGTTCACCGGTGGTTATGGGGTTCAGGTCAATCATGACGGCGTGCTGGGAATTCTGGCGCTGATCTTCTGGTCGCTGATCTGGGTGGTGTCGATCAAGTACATGCTGTTCGTGCTGCGTGCCGACAACCAGGGCGAGGGCGGCATCATGGCCCTGACGGCGCTGGCGCGACGGGCGGCGGGGGAGCGCAAGAAGTTGCGCAGTTTCCTCGTGGTGTGTGGTCTGTGCGGTGCGGCGCTGTTCTACGGCGACAGCATGATCACCCCGGCGATTTCCGTTTTGTCGGCCGTGGAAGGCCTGGAGTTGGCGTTCGACGGTCTGGAAAAATGGGTCGTGCCGATTGCGCTGGTGGTGCTGGTGGCGCTGTTTCTGATCCAGAAACACGGCACCGACCGCATCGGCAAATTATTCGGACCGGTGATGGTGACCTGGTTCCTGGTGCTGGGCGGCCTGGGCATCTATGGCATCAGCCAGCATCCGGAAGTGCTCAAGGCATTGAACCCGATCTGGGCCGTACGCTTCTTCGAGGCTCACCCAGGCATTGGCGTGGCTATCCTGGGCGCCGTGGTGCTGGCACTGACCGGTGCCGAAGCGCTGTATGCCGATATGGGCCATTTCGGCCGCAAGCCTATCGCCCGTGCCTGGTTCATCCTGGTGTTGCCGGCGCTGGTGCTCAACTATTTCGGCCAGGGCGCCTTGTTGCTCGGCGATCCGGAAGCCGCGCGCAACCCGTTCTACCTGTTGGCGCCGAGCTGGGCGTTGATCCCGCTGGTGGGGTTGTCGACCCTGGCCACGGTGATTGCATCCCAGGCGGTAATTTCCGGGGCGTTCTCGTTGACGCGCCAGGCGATCCAGTTGGGTTACATCCCGCGCATGCATATTCAGCACACCTCCAGCGCCGAACAGGGCCAGATCTATATCGGCGCGGTGAACTGGTCGCTGATGGTCGGTGTGATCCTGCTGGTGCTGGGTTTCGAGTCCTCCAACGCCCTGGCCTCGGCCTACGGCGTGGCGGTGACCGGCACCATGCTGATGACCACCATCCTCGTCTCGGCGGTGATGCTGCTGCTGTGGAAATGGCCACCGGTGCTGGCTGTGCCGGTATTGCTCTGCTGCCTGTTGGTCGATGGACTGTATTTTGCGGCCAACGTACCGAAAATCATCCAGGGCGGCGCCTTCCCGGTTATCGCGGGGATCGTGCTGTTCGTGTTGATGACGACCTGGAAGCGCGGCAAGCAATTGCTGGTGGAGCGTCTCGACGAAGGCGGCCTGCCGCTGCCGATCTTCATCAGCAGTATCCGCGTGCAGCCGCCCCATCGGGTGCAGGGTACGGCGGTGTTCCTCACCGCGCGGCCCGACGCCGTGCCCCATGCGCTGTTACACAACTTGCTGCATAACCAGGTACTGCATGAGCAAGTGGTGCTGTTGACGGTGGTGTACGAAGACATCCCGCGCGTGCCGGCCTCACGGCGGTTCGAGGTGGATGCCTACGGTGAAGGCTTCTTCCGCGTGATTCTGCATTTTGGTTTCACCGACGAACCGGACGTGCCCGAAGCGCTGAAGCTGTGCCATCTGGACGATCTGGATTTCAGCCCGATGCGCACCACCTACTTCCTCAGCCGCGAAACGGTGATTGCCTCGAAACTCGAAGGCATGGCGCGCTGGCGCGAAGGCTTGTTCGCGTTCATGTTGAAGAACGCCAACGGCAACCTGCGCTTTTTCAAACTCCCGGTAAACCGGGTGATCGAGCTGGGCACCCAGGTCGAAATGTAAACTGGCTTTACACGGGGGCCGGCAATCGGCTCCCGTTTTGTCTTCTGAACCCTGTGCAATCGAACGTTGTCGACTAGGCTCTACTCACCGTTAGAGAGTCTTGAAGCTCGCCCACAGAACCCGGAAGAGGTGCGCCATGAGTCAGCTGCTCGAACCCTATACCCTGCGTCAATTGACCCTGCTCAACCGCATTGCGGTCTCGCCGATGTGCCAATACTCCAGTGACGATGGCCTGGCCAATGACTGGCACCTGGTGCACCTCGGCAGCCGTGCCGTCGGTGGCGCCGGGCTGATTTTCACCGAAGCCACCGCCGTGGCCGCCGAAGGCCGTATCACCGCCCAGGACCTGGGCCTGTGGAACGACCAGCAGATCGAACCGTTGCAACGCATCACGCGTTTTATCGCCGCCCAGGGCGCGGTGGCGGGTATTCAACTGGCCCATGCCGGGCGCAAGGCCAGTACCCATCGGCCGTGGATCGGCAAGCATGGCAGCGTCAAGCCTGAGGACGGCGGCTGGGTGCCGGTAGGCCCATCGCCGATTGCCTTCGACCCGCAACACACCCCACCCAAACCGCTGGATGAAGGGCAGATCCGGCAAGTGATCGCCGACTTTGTCGCCGCCGCCAAGCGTGCATTGACGGCGGGTTTCGAGGTGGTGGAGATCCACGCGGCGCACGGTTACCTGTTGCACCAATTTCTGTCGCCCCTCAGTAACCAGCGTCAGGACCGGTACGGCGGCTCCTTCGAGAACCGCATCCGCCTGGTGCTTGAAGTGACCCAGGCCGTGCGCGACGTCTGGCCCCAGGAGTTGCCGCTGTTCGTGCGGGTGTCAGCCACCGACTGGGTGGAAGATGGCTGGAACCCCGATGAAACCGTGGAGCTCGCGCGCCGCCTCAAAGACCTGGGGGTGGACTTGATCGACGTGTCCTCCGGTGGCACCGCCGCCAATGCCGAGATCCCCACCGGCCCTGGCTACCAGACGCGCTTCGCCGAGCGTGTGCGCAAGGAGTCGGGCATCGCCACCGGCACCGTCGGCATGATCACCGAACCGGCCCAGGCCGAGCACATCCTGCGCACTTGCCAGGCCGATATCATCTTCCTGGCGCGCGAACTGCTGCGCGATCCTTACTGGCCGTTGCATGCCGACGATGATCTGGGCGGGCGCAAGGCGATCTGGCCGGCGCAGTATCAGCGAGCGACCCATCGGGACCAGCCGATTCATGAGTCTGACTTGAGGGATTGACCCTTCAGCGGTTGCGTCGAAACCCACCCTGGCCCGGTGGGTTTTTTTATGTGCGCGAGTAGGATTGGGTTGTAGGTATTTGTTACCGAAGTAATTTTTTAAGTGAATACTCTAAAAAAATCCCACACGTAACGAGATTGTTTCTACGCTTAAGGTAAGACTGATTTCTGGCCCAGGGAGTCAGTCGGTTTGCTCGTGGCGACCTTGCGTTTCACGGGAGGCGGGTAATGGGTACCGGGAGTATTTGATCGATATCAGGAGAAGCAGTCCATGGCCAAGTCCTATGGTGTAGCGGGTGTGGTGGTGTCTTTTCTGGGCCGCAGGCTGCCCTTGCGCGGCCGCAGGTTGAGTTCGGACGAAGCCGAATTGCTGGCGCAGTACCGCACCCTGACCGAAAACGATCAGGTGGCGATGCGTTACCTGATTGGGGCGATGAAGAGTGTGTCGCGGTTTTGACGGCGCAGCTCACCTCATGAAGGGGTTTGAGTCATCAGGAAAATCCGGATCGTCCGAAAAGTCTGGCTCGTCGAAGAAATCAAATTCGTCAAAGGCGGATAACAGATTGTCTTCCATGGCGGCGCGTTCTGCCTTGAGCCAGCGTTTCAGCCCTTTCGGACTGTCTATCTCAACCAGCACCTGTTCCAGGTCGCGCAGTTGATACTCAAGCTCCTTGAGCGCCAGGTTTACCTGCGATGCGCTGTTCGCCACTGTCACCGGGGTAAAAGGATCGAGATCGAATAGCCGGGCAAAATCAAAGGCGACTGCGCTGACTTCAACGACCAGCCCGTCGTATTGCTCGCTGAGCACTCGGTTGTAGTGCTTCAGTCGTTCATCCGACATTGTTTGCAGGGCTACCGGGTCAAGGTGTTCGGCCTCCAGCTGCAGTTCCAGCAGTTCCAGCAGGTTGCGCTCGGCGTAGGCTTTATTGGCGCGCTGCATCAATGTCGTCTTGCGTTGACGTTCGGCCTCGTCGGTCTCGCGGTCGGGATGCAGTGCGCTGGCAAGTTTGCGATAGACCGCGCGCAATGACTGGCTGGCTTGGTGTGCCTGCTCCTGATCTTTCTTTTCGCGGGCCGTGGCGTCTCGTTCCGGCTGCCCGGACTGTGTTTTGTTCTGCTCCTCCAGGCGTTCCTGCAGGTGCAATGCCAGTTCCTCGGGCGAACCGAAATCGAAGTCATCGCCGAGCTTAATGTCATAGGCCTGCTCCATGGCCTCCTTTAAGATCAGGTTTTCCCGGCGCTCATCGTCATCGAAGTCTGCGCCACTGTGTTTGTTGTAGAGCGCTTTCATCTGCTCGCGATTGGTGTCATCCATCAACGAGGTCGCCAACTCACAGATAACGGTCTGCAAGGTCTGGCGATCGACTTTTGCCAGTTTGAGCCGATCACCGGCGTGGTCCAGTGCGTTCAATAGCGAAAGCTGACGCTCGGCATACTGAACGTGCAAGGGCTTGAACTCTGCATGCCAGCGTTGTTGGTACCTGGGCATGGCCGTATCCCAGGCCAGCAGCGTTTGGCGTTGCTTGTCGATTTTTTTCAACAGGCTATTGAATTTGCGTTGGGCAGAAGACAGTTTCGGCTTGTTTTTCGCCGAGATAGTGAGCTGCGAAGTGTTCGATTTAGTAGGCATGAGCTCGCCACTCATTTAATTTCAATGGGTTGAAAAGGCTACCATCCCTTAAGTCTGCGTCTATACACCGATGGATGAAATGAACCCATAGCGAGTCAGATCGCTCCCAAACGAGGGAGCGACCTGACGGATGCGCATCAGCTGTACTTGCGCAGCGCCGGTGCCGGCGGGAAGTACTGATACAGCCAGGTTTCACTGAGGGTGCGGTCCTGGGTGCGGATGAACAGGCGCAGTTCCACCGGTTCGACGCTGTCGCTGGTCGGGTACCAATCGAACAGGATGCGGTAGCCCTTGATGTTGTCCAGCACCAGCACGCTGAAGTCTTTCACTTCACCGTGGGAACAGGTCACCACCGGCTCGATCCCGGTGCCGGCGGGCAGGCGATCCAGGCCACCGCCTTTGAAGTCCACGGCGAAACGGCGCGCCCACACGTCCGGGTAATGCTCGCCCGGCGCCCAGCCTTCGGTGAAGCCGCCCATGCCTGAGCGGGTCGCGTCGACTTGCGCCAACGGTGTGCTCACCGGCGGCAAGGCGCTCCAGTACAGCTTGTAGCCGTAGTTGAGCGAGTCGCCGGCCGCCACCGGTTTTTTCGGGGTCCAGAAGGCCACGATATTGTCCAGGGTTTCGCCCGTTGTCGGAATTTCCAGCAGGTCGATCGAGCCTTCGCCCCAGGCGGTGGTCGGTTCCACCCACAGGCTTGGGCGCTTGCTATACCAGTCGACGGTGTCCTGGTAGCTGGCGAACTCGTGGTCGGTCTGCACCAGGCCGAAGCCTTTCGGGTCGGTGTCGGCGAAGGCGTTGAATTGCAACTTGGCCGGGTTGTTCAGCGGGCGGCAGATCCACTCGCCATTACCGCGCCACATCGCCAGGCGGTCCGAGTCATGAATTTGCGGATGGATGGTGTCGCACATCCGACGCTCATGGGTGCCGCAGCTGAACATGCTGGTCATCGCTGCGATGCCCAGTTGTTCGATGCTGGTACGCGCATTGATATGCGCGTCGATGGCCATCACCACCTGGTTGGCCTGGCAGTCGATATCGAAGCGATAGGCGCCGGTGGCGCTCGGCGAATCGAGCAGGGCATAGACCACAAAACGCGTGGCGTCCTTGTCCGGGGTTTCGAACCAGAATTGCGTGAAATCGGGGAACTCTTCGCGTTTTTTCGCGTAGGTATCGATGGCCAGACCCCGTGCCGACAGGCCGTATTGGCCGGTGGAGTCCACCGCGCGGAAGTAGCTGGCGCCGAGGAATGACAACACGTCGTGACGGTCCAGTTCCGGTGCCTTGAACAGCTTGAAGCCGGAGAAACCCAAGTCGCCGGTCAGCTGTTTGGTGTCGACGGTGGTTTTTTCATAGTTGAACAGCGAAGGGCGAAAATGCACCTCACGCGCTTCGCGGGTCTTGGGATCGACGCTGTGCATGCGCACCGGCGTCTTGAAGCCCATTCCGACGTGGAAGAATTGCACGTCCAATTGGCCGTTCAGTTCTTTCCACAGCGAATGCTTGCCGTCGTAGCCGATGGCGTTGAAATTTTGCGGGGTCATGGTCGCCAGGGTCGGCGGCAGCACCTGTTTGGTGTCTTTGTACGCGGTCCCGGCGAGCTGCTTGGCCTGGGCCTTCAGCGTGTCGAAGTCGAATGCCACGGCCTTGCCGTCGGCGGCGCGGTTACCCGCCCAAGCCTGCGCGGCCAGCAGGCCGCTGGCCGATAAACCGGTGTAAGCCGCAATGGCCATGGACGCTTTGAGCAAATTCCTGCGGTGCATAGAGACAACCTGTCGTGAGCAAATCCCGCGCCGTTCCTGGCACGTGCTGGATCAGAAATTACGGTTCGGACATGCCTTCGGCCAAACGCAACGGACATTAAACAGACGCCGGATAGCTTAAGCGGTTCGATGGGGAAGGAAAATTGATTGATGGCGGGGTGATGGCAGCGCATATGAAACAAGACGTTTCCGAGCCGGTGAGTGGAACACCCTACTCAGAAATTGTGACGATCAAAATGGGGGAGGGACTTGCTCCCTCCCCCAGTGGGTTCAGTGCTTGAACATCACGTGGCGAACGGTGGTGTAGTCCTCCAGCCCATACATGGACATGTCCTTGCCATACCCCGACAGTTTCTGACCGCCATGGGGCATTTCGCTGACAAGCATGAAGTGGGTATTCACCCAGGTGCAGCCGTACTGCAAACGTGCGGCCAGGCGATGAGCGCGGCCGACATCGGCGGTCCATACCGACGACGCCAGGCCGTAGTCCGAATCGTTGGCCCAGCCCAGCACTTGGGCTTCATCGGTGAACCGGGTCACCGACACCACCGGCCCGAACACTTCGCGGCGTACGATCTCGTCGTCCTGCTGCGCATCGGCCAATACCGTCGGCTCAAAGAAGAACCCATTGCCTTCCACAACCTTGCCACCGGTGACCAGGCGGATATGTGGCTGCGCCACGGCCCGTTCGACAAACCCGACCACACGGTCACGGTGTTGCGCAGTGATCAGCGGGCCCATTTCGGTGGCCGGATCATCCTGCAAACCGTACTTGATGCTCGCCACTGCGGCACCGAGCTTCTCGACAAAGGCATCGTAGATAGACGCCTGGGCATAAATGCGGCAGGCGGCGGTGCAG
Source organism: Pseudomonas lactucae (assembly GCF_036688725.1). Taxonomy (NCBI): domain Bacteria; kingdom Pseudomonadati; phylum Pseudomonadota; class Gammaproteobacteria; order Pseudomonadales; family Pseudomonadaceae; genus Pseudomonas; species Pseudomonas lactucae. The sequence goes on from NZ_JAQQPT010000012.1 coordinate 11,690, forward strand.
TCCTGGCCGGCGTTGTAGAAACCGAAGGTGCGGATGCCTTCCACGGCGGCGTCGATGTCCGCGTCATCGAAGATGATCACCGGGGCCTTTCCACCCAGCTCCATGTGCATGCGCTTCACGCTGTCGGCGGTGCTGGAAATGATATTCGCGCCGGTGGCGATGGAGCCGGTCAGCGACACCATGCGCACTTTAGGGTGAGTTACCAGCGGGCTGCCCACGCTCGGGCCGCGGCCGAAGACCAGGTTAAGTACGCCGGCCGGGAAAATCTGCGACGCCAGTTCGACCATGCGCAGCGCCGTCAACGGGGTTTGTTCCGACGGCTTGAGCACCACGGTATTACCAGCCGCCAGCGCCGGGGCGATTTTCCAGGCGACCATCATCAGCGGGTAGTTCCACGGTGCGATAGAGGCGATCACCCCCACCGGGTCACGACGGATCATCGACGTATGGCCCGGCAGGTATTCACCGCCCGCCGAGCCGCTCATGCAGCGGCTGGCGCCGGCAAAAAAGCGGAACACATCGGCAATCGCCGGGATTTCGTCGTTCAAGGCGGCGCTGTAGGGCTTGCCGCAATTGTCCGACTCCAGCTTGGCCAGCTCGGCACCGTGGGCTTCGATTGCGTCCGCCAGTTTAAGCAGCAGCAATGAACGGTCCTTCGGCGCGGTTTGCGACCAGCTTTCAAAGGCCGCATCGGCGGCACGCACGGCGGCGTCGACCTGGGCTTCGCTGGCTTCATGGATTTCCACCAGCACGCGGCCCAATGACGGGTTGAAGATGGCCTGGGCCGGGCCTTCGCCTTGTACCAGTTGGCCGTTGATCAGCAGTTTGGTTTGCATGGTTCAGTCCTCCAAAAAACGAGTGTTATTCCACATTTGAACCGCATTCTTTCAGTGGCCAAGTTATTTACCGCCACTACCGGCCACGCTTTCCCCGCCACGCGTCAGGTAATAGGCCCCCAGAATCGGGACCATCGTTACCAGCATCACCAGCATCGCCACCACGTTGGTCACCGGTACATCCCGTGGGCGGCTGAGCTGGTTGAGCAGCCATAGCGGCAACGTGCGCTCGTGGCCGGCGGTGAAGGTGGTGACGATGATTTCGTCGAACGACAGTGCAAAGGCGAGCATGCCGCCGGCCAGCAGCGCCGAGCCCAGGTTGGGCATGATGATGTAGCGAAACGTCTGCCAGCCGTCGGCACCCAGGTCCATCGAGGCTTCGATCAGGCTGTGGGACGTGCGGCGCAAACGCGCGATGACGTTGTTGTAGACGATCACCACGCAGAACGTTGCGTGGCCGACGATGATGGTGAACATCCCAGGTTCGATGCCCAGCGTCTTGAAGGTCGCCAGCAAGGCGATGCCGGTGATGATCCCCGGCAACGCAATCGGCAGGATCAGCATCAGCGACACGCCTTGCTTGCCGAAAAACTCGCGGCGGTACAACGCCGCCGAGGCCAGCGTGCCGAGCACCATGGCAATCAAGGTGGCAATGGCGGCGATCTGCAGCGACAGCTTGATCGCTTCCAGCACGTCAGGCCGGGCGAACGCCACACTGAACCACTTCAGGGTCAAGCCCTGGGGCGGAAAGCTGAACGCCGCTTCTTCGGTGTTGAAGGCGTAGAGGAAGATGATCAGGATCGGGAAGTGCAGAAACACCAGGCCGCCCCAGGCGGCGATCCTCAAGCCTAATGTTGATTTCTCAGAGTGCATCGAAGGCCCCCAGGCGTTTGACGATGGACAGGTACACCGCGATCAGCACGATGGGCACCAGGGTGAACGCCGCGGCCATGGGCATATTGCCGATGGCGCCTTGCTGGGCGTAGACCATGCCGCCGACAAAATAGCCCGGCGGGCCTACCAGTTGCGGCACGATGAAGTCGCCGAGGGTCAGCGAGAAAGTGAAGATGGAACCTGCGGCAATCCCCGGCACCGACAGCGGCAGAATCACCTGCATGAAGGTCTGGCGTGGCTTGGCACCCAAGTCAGCGGACGCCTGCAGCAGCGACGGCGGCAGACGCTCCAGCGATGCCTGGATCGGCAGGATCATGAACGGCAGCCAGATATAGACGAACACCATGAAGCGCCCCAGGTGCGAGGTGCTCAAGGTGCTGCCGCCCACGCCGGGAATGCCCAGCACAAACTGCAGCACCGGCTCCAGGCCCAGGTGTTGCACGAACCATTGCGCCACGCCGCCCTTGGCCAACAACAAGGTCCAGGCATATGCCTTGACGATGTAGCTGGCCCACATCGGCATCATCACGGCGATATAGAAAAACGCCTTGGTCTTGCCCGTGGTGTAGCGCGCCATGTAGTAGGCGATGGGGAAGGCCACGATGGCACTGGCGATCGACACCACGATCGCCATGCTCAAGGTGCGCAGGATGATGTCGAAGTTCGACGGCTGGAATAGCGCGGCGAAGTTGGCCAGGGTCAGGTCCGGTGTGACCGCCATGGTGAAGTCGTCGAACGTGTAGAAGCCTTGCCACAACAGGGTCAGCAACGAACCCAGATAGATCGCGCCGAACCAGATCAACGGCGGTATCAGCAACATCGCCAGGTAGAGGTTGGGCTTGCGGTAGAGCAGGTTGGAAAGCCTGCGCATCGCCGGTTGTCGAGAAACGGCCAGGCTCATGTCACACCTCGCCTGCGCTGTCGGCCAGCGGGGTCATGGCTTCCCGTGCCCAGCGGGCGGTGATGGCCTGGCCGACCTGATAGCCGCTGCTGGTGTCCAGCCATTGGTTGTTGGCCTGGCTGATGTTCAGGGCCTGGCCGTTTTCCAGGGTCAGTTCGTAGCGTGTGGCGCTGCCCTGGTATTGGATATCGTGCAGCAAACCGCTGACTTCCACCTCGCCGGTCCCCAGCGGGCCGTCGGCAAACCGCACGTGTTCCGGGCGGATCGAGAATGCTTGCGCACTGCCGCTCAGACGCTGGGCCAGTTCGCCGCGGATCACATTGGAGGTGCCGACGAACTCGGCCACGAACGCAGTCGCCGGTTTCATGTACAGGTTGCGCGGGGTGTCGACCTGTTCGATGCGGCCCTTGTTGAACACCGCCACGCGGTCGGACATCGACAGCGCTTCGGTCTGGTCGTGGGTCACGAAAATAAAGGTGATACCGAGCTGGCGTTGCAGCTTTTTCAGCTCGCTTTGCATTTGTTCACGCAGCTTGAGGTCGAGGGCGCCCAATGGTTCGTCGAGCAGCAATACGCGGGGGCGATTGACCAGGGCGCGCGCCAGGGCCACCCGTTGGCGTTGGCCGCCGGAGAGCTGTACCGGCTTGCGCTCGCCGTAGCCGCCGAGGGCGACCATGGCCAGGGTTTCTTCGGCACGCTTCAGGCGCTCGGCCTTGGCCACCCCCTTGACCTTGAGACCATAGGCAACGTTGTCGCGCACGTTCATGTGAGGGAACAGCGCGTAATCCTGGAAGACGGTGTTGACGTCGCGCTGATAGGGCGGCAAGCCGGCCGCTTCCTCGCCATGAATACGGATCGAGCCTGCGCTCGGCTGCTCGAAGCCTGCAATCAGGCGCAGGCAAGTGGTCTTGCCCGAGCCCGACGGGCCGAGCATGGAAAAGAACTCGCCGTCCTGAATATCGATGGAAACCCGGTCAACCGCCTTTACTTCGCCGAACTGACGGGAGACATGGGTGAATTGGACTGCAAGCGTCATGGTGCGGTGCTCCGAAAAGGCGCGGACCGTCGCAGCGGCCCGGCCTGGACTTCTGAAAAAAAACGACAGATCTGTGAGTGCGGTCGGTGTGGGAAGGAGCAAGCCCCTCCCACAGGGGACCTGTGTTGTCTGAAGAGCCTCAGCGCCCACCCATGATCGCAATGTAATCCTGGGTCCAGCGGCTGTACGGCACGAACTTGCCGCCTTCGGCCTGCGGGGTTTTCCAGAAGGCGATCTTGTCGAACTGGTCGAAGCCGTTGGTCTTGCAGCCTTCGGCGCCGAGCAGTTCGCTCGCTTTACACGCCGCAGGCACCGCCGGCAGCGAGCCGAACCAGGCGGCCACATCGCCCTGGACCTTGGGTTGCAGCGACCAGTCCATCCACTTGTAGGCGCAGTTCGGATGTTTGGCCTCGCTGTGCAACATGGTGGTGTCGGCCCAGCCGGTGGCGCCTTCTTTCGGGATGGTCGACGCAATCGGCTGCTTCTCGTTTTGCAGGCCGTTGACCTGGTAAGGCCAAGCGCTGGAGGCCACCACGCCTTCGTTCTTGAAGTCACTCATTTGTACGGTGGTGTCGTGCCAGTAGCGGTGAATCAGCGGTTGCTGGGCGCGCAACAGGTCGAGCACCGCCTTGTACTGGGTTTCGGTCAGCTCATACGGGCTCTGGATACCCAGCTCCGGTTGGGTACTCTTGAGGTACAGCGCCGCATCGGCCATGTAGATCGGGCCGTCGTAGGCCTGCACGCGACCTTTGTTCGGCTTGCCGTCCGGCAGGTTCTGCGTCTTGAACAGCACATCCCAACTGGTGGGCGCCGACTTGAACACGTTGGTGTTGTACATCAAGACGTTCGGGCCCCACTGGTACGGGGTACCGTAGGTTTGCTGGCCGACCACGTACCACGGCGCATCCTTGAGGCGCGGGTCGATGTTTTTCCAATTGGCGAGCAACGCGGTATTGATCGGCTGCACCCGTTTACCGGCGATCAAGCGCAGCGAAGCATCGCCCGACGCGGTGACCAGGTCGTAACCGCCCTTGGCCATCAGGCTGACCATTTCGTCAGACGTCGCAGCGGTTTTCACATTGACCTTGCAGCCGGTTTCCTTCTCGAAGCCGGTGACCCAATCGTAGGCCTTGTCGCTTTCGCCGCGTTCGATATAACCGGGCCAGGCGACGATATCCAACTGGCCTTCACCGGCGCCAACCGCCTTGAGCGGTTCGGCGGCCTGAATACTGACGCTGGCCAGCAGCGCGGTGGTCAAGGCGCTGAGCAATGCTGTCTTGTGCGCGGACATGGGGTTCCCTCTTCTTTAATTATGGTCGGGGCAGTGGGTGAAGCCGTGACGCATGAGCTTAGTTGTTGTTTTAAAGATGCTGGCCGTGGCGGGCCATGATGTGGCGTACCACGCTGTAGTCCTGTAGCGAATCGCTCGAAAGATCTTTCCCATACCCCGAGCGCTTCAAGCCGCCGTGGGGCATCTCGCTGACCAGCATGAAATGACTGTTGATCCAGGTGCAGCCGTATTGCAGGCGCGCCGCCACCTGCATGGCCTTGTCCAGGTTCTGCGTCCACACCGACGAGGCCAGGCCGTATTCGGAGTCGTTGGCCCAGTCCACCGCCTGTTCCAGCTCGTCGAAGCGCGTCACCGTCACCACCGGGCCGAACACCTCGCGCTGCACGATTTCATCGTTCTGTTTACAGCCGGCCAGCAGCGTCGGCTGGTAATAGAAACCGGCGCCGGAATGCACGGCGGCTCCGGTGATTCGTTCGATATGCGGCTGGCCGAGGGCGCGTTCGACAAAGCTGGCCACGCGGTCGCGCTGGCGCGTACTGATCAGCGGGCCGAGTTCGTTATCGGCATCACGCTTGCCGGCAAAACGCAGGCTGCCGACCGCCGCGCCCAGCTCGGCGACCAATCTGTCGTGGATACCGGCCTGGGCGTAGATACGGCACGCGGCGGTGCAATCCTGGCCGGCGTTGTAGTAACCGTAGGCACGCACGCCCTCGACCACCGCCTGCAGGTCGGCGTCGTTGCACACGATCACCGGCGCTTTGCCGCCCAGTTCCAGGTGCGTGCGTTTGAGGGTCTTGGCGGCGGCCTGGAGGATTTTCTGTCCGGTGACGATATCGCCGGTCAGCGAGACCATGCGCACTTTCGGGTGGCTGACCAGATGGCTGCCGACCCCGTCGCCACCGCCGCACAGGATGTTGATTACTCCACGCGGTAACAAATCCTTCAGCACGGGCGCCAAGGCGAGAATCGACAGCGGTGTGTGTTCCGATGGTTTAAACACCAACGTATTGCCGGCCGCCAGCGCCGGGGCGATCTTCCAGGCGGCCATCATCAGCGGGTAATTCCACGGGGCGATGGACGCTACCACGCCAATCGGGTCGCGACGCACCATGCTGGTGTAGCCCGGCAGGTATTCGCCGCTGAGCTGGCCGGTCTGGCAGCGCACGGCACCGGCGAAGAAGCGGAACACATCGACGGTGGCGTTCAAGTCATCCTGGCGCGCCAGGTGCAACGGCTTGCCGCAGTTCAGCGATTCCAGGCGGGCCAGGTAGTCGGCCTGTTTTTCGATAGCATCGGCGATGCCCAGCAACAGGATTGAACGTTGTTGCGGTGTGGTTCGCGACCAACCGGCAAACGCACGGTGGGCGGCGAGGATCGCGGCTTCGACCTGCTCGCTGCTGGCTTCGGCGATCTGGGTGAGTACCTCGCCCGTGGCGGGGTTGAGGATCGGCTCGACAAACCCCTGACCCTGGACCAGTTCGCCGTCGATCAGCAACGCAGTGAGCAGCGGGGTGGGCGCGCCGGACATTTTTCGCGATCTCTTTTCTTGTGCGGTCATGGGCATTCTCTTACAAGGCGCCTGACCTTCTCTTAGGGGATGAGCAGAGACTAGAGGTCGGGCGCGAGGTCAACAAATACTAAATACTGAATGCAGCATTCGATTAAATAGATGGCTTGCGTGGGTGCGGCTGTTCGCGGGCCACGGTGAGGAACGGGTCCACCAGTGCAGGCCGAGCAGTGCCCCGGCGCCAGGCCAGGCCTACATCGAGGGTCTGGCTGAGGTCGGCAATCGTGCGTGCCTCGATGATGTCGCCCTCCAGCGACCAGGGCCGGTAGGTCATGTCCGGCTGGATCGACACGCCCAGGCCTGCGGCGACCAGGCTCCGTACGGCTTCCGTCGATGCCGTACGCAACGTGACGCGTGGTTGCAGCCCGGCGCTGGTCCACAGGCGCTGGGCGTTGTGGCCCATTTCGTCGACGTTCAACTGGATCAACGGCTCACGCGCCACATCGGCGAGGTTGATGCTGTCGTGCTCCAGCAATGGGTGTTGCGCCGGCAGCCACAGGCGGTGGGGCGAGTGGGTGAGGACTTCGGTCTGCAAGGCGTGGCGGTCTTCCAGGTTGGAAAGGATCAGCACGCCCACGTCGATCTCGCCGCTGACCAGCAAATGCTCGATATATGGACGCTCATCCTCCATCACGCGGATTTCCACATTGGGGTAGGCGCGCTGGAAGCGGGTGAGCAGGTCGGCCAGGTAATAGCCGGCCACCAGGCTGGTCACGCCGATGATCAACTGCCCGGCGACTTGGTCGGTGCTCTGTTGCAGGCTGCGCTTGGCGTTGTCGACCGTGGCGAGGATCAGGTGCGCCTGGCGCAGGAACTGGTGGCCCTGGTGGGTCAGGGTCATGCCCTTGGCGTGGCGGTTGAACAGGTTGACGCCGATTTCCTGCTCCAGTTGCTGGATCGCCAGGGTCAGGGTCGACTGGGAAATGAACGCCGTTTGCGCGGCGGCCGAGATCGAGCCGGTCTCGGCCACAGCGATAAAGTGCCGGATTTGACGCAAGGTCATCATGCTGGAATTACCAGTGAGGTATTTTTATCGATGTGTTCGAGTGTATATCGATTTAAGCGAAGGGCCGTTGCAAGCTTCAAGCTGCAAGCGTTGCGTTACATCTGGAAGCACTCTAGATCGAGGCTTTTTGGCACTTAGTTTTACGCTGGGGGCCTATTGGTCCTATGAACACACGTGTCTGGAGGCGTTTATGAACACCCGTGGATTGCTCGATCAATTGCTCAAGTCCGGCCAGGACATGTTGCAAAACAAGGCCGGCGGCCAGCGCAAACAGGATGATAAAGGTGCCCTGGGCGGCCTGCTCGGCGGCGGCGGACTGGGCAGCCTGCTCGGCGGTGCAGGCGGCGGCGCGCTGGCGGCCGGCGCCATGGGCCTGTTGCTGGGCAACAAAAAGGCGCGCAAATTCGGCGGCAAGGCCCTGACCTACGGCGGTTTGGCCGCATTGGGCGTCATCGCCTACAAAGCCTACGGCAACTGGCAGGCCAACCAGGCCAATGCACCTCAGGGCGAGCCGCAGACCATCGACCGCCTGCCGCCGGCCCAGGTCGAGCAACACAGCCAGGGCATCCTCAAGGCGCTGGTCGCGGCAGCCAAGGCCGACGGCCATGTGGATGAGCGTGAGCGCGAGCTGATCGAAGGCGAGTTCACCAAGCTGGACAACGACAACGAACTGCAAAGCTGGCTGCACGCCGAACTGAACAAACCCCTGGACCCGGCCGACGTGGCGCGGGCGGCCGGCACCCCGGAAATGGCCGCCGAGATGTATATCGCCAGCGTGATGTTGGTGGACGAAGAGAACTTCATGGAAAAGGCCTATCTGGACGAATTGGCCCGCCAACTGAAGCTCGAGCCCGGCTTGAAGCTGGAGTTGGAAAAGCAGGTACGGCTTAACCAATAGCAGGTGCGGTTGTACGCAAATCCCCAATGTGGGAGGGGCGGTGCGACGATTCGACTTGCTCCCCCTCCCACGGATGTTTTCTGCACTCAGCCGGTGCTCCATCAAAACCCGTTAATACGACCTTGTGCTCGGCTATACTCCTCCCCATTTGAATGGCCCTCCGAGGAATAACTGTGAAGAACTGGACCTTGCGCCAACGCATCCTGGCAAGTTTTGCGGTCATTATCGCCATCATGCTGTTAATGGTTGTGGTCTCCTATTCGCGGTTGCAGAAGATCGAATCCGGCCAGGAAGCGGTGCGTGACGACGCGGTACCGGGGGTTTATCTCAGCTCGATGATCCGCAGCGCCTGGGTCGACAGCTACCTTCAAACCATTGATATCATTGGCTTGCGTGAGGATAAAACCTTCACCGGCAGCGACAGGTCCGACTACAGCGCCTTCGAGTCGCGCATTGAACAGCAGATAGCCAACTATGAACGTACGGTCCATAGCCAGGCCGATCGAATGGAGTTCGATAACTTCAAGGCCGCTCACCTCAATTACAACAGAGTGCTCAAGCAGGTGATCGAGCGCATCGAGGCCAATGACCTGCCGGCCGCGCGCCAATTGCTGGAAGAAGAGTTGACGCCGATCTGGACCGAAGGCCGGATGAAGCTCAATGACATAATCACCGAAAACAAAGGTGTCTCCGATAACGCCACGGCCGCCATCGACGAGGCCGTCGCCTCGGCCAAAATCAGCCTGTTCGTGTCCCTGGCCGTGGCCATTCTGGCTGCCGGTCTGTGTGGCCTTCTGCTGATGCGCGCGATCATGGCGCCGATGCAGCGTATCGTCGAGATCCTCGACACCATGCGCACCGGTGACCTGAGCAAACGCCTGAACCTTGCGCGCAAGGACGAATTCGGCGCGGTGGAAACCGGCTTCAACGACATGATGACCGAACTCACAGCCCTGGTGTCCCAGGCCCAGCGTTCGTCAGTGCAGGTCACCACCTCGGTGACCGAGATTGCCGCCACGTCCAAGCAGCAACAGGCCACGGCCACGGAAACCGCTGCGACAACCACCGAAATCGGTGCCACATCGCGTGAAATCGCTGCCACGTCCAGGGACCTGGTGCGCACCATGACCGAAGTGTCCACCGCCGCCGACCAGGCGTCGGTGGCGGCCGGTTCCGGCCAACAGGGCCTGGCGCGCATGGAAGAAACCATGCACTCGGTGATGGGTGCCGCCGACCTGGTCAACGCCAAGCTGGCGATCCTCAATGAGAAGGCCGGCAATATCAACCAGGTGGTGGTCACCATCGTCAAGGTCGCCGACCAGACCAACCTGCTGTCGCTCAATGCCGCGATCGAGGCCGAGAAGGCCGGTGAATATGGACGCGGGTTCTCCGTGGTCGCCACCGAGGTGCGCCGCCTGGCCGACCAGACCGCCGTGGCCACCTACGACATCGAACAGATGGTCCGCGAGATCCAGTCGGCGGTGTCCGCCGGCGTGATGGGCATGGACAAGTTCTCCGAGGAAGTGCGCCGCGGCATGTTCGAGGTGCAGCAGGTCGGCGAGCAACTGTCGCAGATCATCCATCAGGTGCAGGCACTGGCGCCGCGGGTATTGATGGTCAACGAAGGCATGCAGGCCCAGGCCACCGGCGCCGAGCAGATCAACCATGCCCTCGTGCAACTGGGCGATGCCAGCAGCCAGACCGTGGAGTCCCTGCGCCAGGCCAGCTTTGCGATTGATGAGCTGAGCCAGGTCGCGGTGGGCCTGCGCAGCGGCGTGTCGCGTTTCAAAGTCTGATGAGCGACTTCGCGGCTAAACGCGGCGCCGTCCCGGCAGTGAAAAAGGCATTGTTCCTGGTGTTTCATATCGGCAGCGAACGTTATGCCCTCAAGGCCACCGAAGTGGCCGAGGTGCTGCCGCGCTTGCCGCTCAAGCCGATTGCTCATGCGCCGCTGTGGGTCGCGGGCATCTTCGCCCATCGCGGTGCGTTGGTGCCGGTGATCGACCTCAGCGCCTTGACCTTCGGCACCCCGGCACAGGCCCGCACCAGCACGCGGCTGGTGCTGGTCAACTACCAGCCACAACCCTGGGTCGCGCCGCGCTCGCTGGGGCTGATCCTGGAACAGGCCACCGACACCCTGCGTTGCGAGCCGGGGCAGTTTCAGCCCTACGGCCTGGACAATCGCCAGGCGCCGTACCTGGGGCCAGTGCGCGAAGACGCGCTGGGCCTGATGCAGTGGATCGGCGTGAATGACCTGCTCACCGATGACGTGCGTGCCCTGCTGTTTTCTGCCGAGTTGAGCCTATGAGAGACGACCCGCGCTTTTTCGCCTTCTTGAAGGAACGCATCGGCCTGGACGTTGCGTCGGTCGGCGAGGCCATCATCGAGCGCGCGGTGCGCCAGCGCAGCCAGGCAGTGCTGGCGCAGACGGCGGATGAATACTGGCAGCACCTGCAGCGCTCCCATGATGAGCAACAAGCGCTGATCGAAGCGGTGATCGTCCCCGAGACCTGGTTTTTCCGGTATCCCGAATCCTTTGCCACCCTGGCCCGGTTGGCGGTGGCGCGGCTGGCCGAGATCAAGCAGATGCGCGCGCTGCGCATCCTCAGCCTGCCGTGCTCCACCGGCGAGGAACCCTATTCGATCGCCATGGCGTTGCTCGATGCCGGTTTGGAGCCGCACCAGTTCAAGGTGCAGGGCATGGACGTCAGCCCGCTGTCGGTGGAGCGCGCCCGACGTGGTGTGTATGGCAAGAACTCCTTTCGCGGTGGCGACCTGGCGTTTCGCGAGCGCCACTTTGTCGAGTACGGCGACGGTTTTCACCTCGCCGAACGCGTGCGCGAACAGGTGCGCCTGCAGGTCGGCAACCTGCTCGATCCGGCGCTGCTGGCGAACGAGTCGAGCTACGACTTCGTGTTCTGCCGCAACTTGTTGATCTACTTCGACCAGCCGACCCAACAGCAAGTGTTCGATGTGCTCAAGGGGCTGACCCACGTGGACGGGGTACTGTTTATCGGCCCTGCCGAGGGCAGCCTGCTGGGCCGCCATGGCATGCGTTCGATTGGGGTGCCGCAGTCATTTGCCTTCAGTCGGCATGCCGAACCGCCGAAACCTGAGCCGGTATTCGCGCCCCTGCCGATCACGCCGCGCCGCGCGCCGCCGATTCCCGCCAAGCCACGCCCCTTCAGTACGGTCAGCCCCCAAGGCGTGCCGACCACGTCGGCGCCGTCCGATGCAAGCGCGTTGCTCAGCCGTATCGCCACCCTGGCCAATGAAGGCAAAAGCGCCGAGGCCCGTACCGCCTGCGAGCAGTACCTGAACAGCCATCCTCCGGCCGCGCAGGTGTTTTACTGGCTGGGACTGCTCAGCGATGTGGCCGGCAGTGCTCTGGACGCTCAGGGTTATTATCGAAAAGCCTTGTACCTCGAACCGCAGCATCCGCAGGCCCTGATGCACTTGGCCGCGTTGCTCCAATCCCAGGGTGACAGTGCGGGGGCGCGTCGTTTGCAGGCGCGGGCCGCACGTAGCGAACGAGCTGACAGTGAGTCCAAACGATGAATGACACCGGGGCGCTCGACACCGCCGGCCTCGACCTGACCCTGGCCGATACGCAAGCCATCGATGACTGCTGGAACCGTATCGGTATCCACGGTGACAGGTCGTGCCCGCTGTTGCTGGAGCATATCCACTGCCGTAATTGTTCGGTGTATTCCGCCGCCGCCACGCGCCTGCTCGACCGCTACGCGCTGCAGCAGGACGACCGTCGAGCGGTGGCGGCGGCCAAGGTCGACGAAGACATCGTCACCCGTTCACTGCTGATATTCCGTCTCGGCGAAGAATGGCTGGGCATTGCCACCCGTTGCCTGGTGGAAGTGGCACCGTTGCAACCGATCCATTCGCTGCCGCACCAACGTTCTCGTGCCCTGCTCGGTGTCGCGAATGTGCGTGGTGCACTGGTGGCGTGCCTGTCGCTGGCGGAGCTGCTGGGTCTGGACAGTACCGGCAACGGCGCCAGCGGTGGGCGCATCATGCCGCGCATGCTGATCATCGCCGCGCAGGACGGCCCGGTGGTGGTGCCGGTGGACGAAGTGGATGGCATCCACGCCATCGATGAGCGCACCTTGACGGCGGCGTCTGCGTCCGGCACCCAGGCCAGCGCGCGCTATACCCAAGGGGTGTTGCACTGGAAAGGCCGCAGCCTGCGTTGGCTGGACGAGGCGCAATTGTTGTCTGCCGTGACCCGGAGCCTCACATGACCCCCGACCAGATGCGCGATGCCTCGTTGCTGGAGTTGTTCAGCCTGGAAGCCGATGCGCAGACCCAGGTACTCAGCGCAGGGCTGTTGGCGCTGGAGCGCAACCCGACCCAGGCCGATCAGCTTGAGGCCTGCATGCGTGCAGCGCATTCGCTCAAGGGCGCAGCGCGCATCGTGGGGGTGGATGCGGGCGTGAGCGTCGCTCATGTCATGGAGGACTGTCTGGTCAGCGCTCAGGAGCGCCGCCTGTACCTGCAACCCGAACACATCGATGCCTTGCTTCAAGGCACTGACCTGCTGATGCGCATCGCCACGCCGGGCAATGATGTGGGGCCGGCGGATATCCAGGCTTATGTGGCATTGATGGAGCGTCTGCTCGATCCGGCGCAGCTGACGGCCAGGATCGCACCGCCGCCCGTATCGGCGCCGCCTGCGCCCGCACCGCTCATCGAAGAACCGCCACCGGAATCCGAGCCCGCGCCACTGCTTGCCGGCGACCTGCCACGTACGAACAAACGCTTGACCGAAGGCGGCGAGCGCGTATTGCGCGTCACCGCCGAGCGCTTGAACAGCCTGCTGGACCTGTCGAGCAAATCCCTGGTGGAAACCCAGCGGCTCAAACCCTACCTGGCCAGTATGCAGCGTCTTAAACGTGTGCAAAGCCAGGGCGTGCGCGCCCTGGATACCCTCGATGGCCATCTCAGGACCCTGGATTTGAACCTCGAAGCCCAGGAAGCCCTGGCCGAAACGCGCCGTCTGCTGAGCGAGGCCCAGGCGCTGCTGGCGGAAAAAACCGTCGAGCTGGATGAGTTCGGCTGGCAGGCCGGGCAGCGCGCCCAGGTGCTTTACGACACCGCGCTGGCCTGTCGCATGCGGCCGTTCGCCGATGTGCTGGCCGGGCAGGTGCGCATGGTGCGCGACCTGGGCCGCAGCCTGGGTAAGCAGGTGCGCCTGGAGATCGAAGGCGAAAAGACCCAGGTCGACCGCGACGTGCTGGAAAAGCTCGAAGCGCCGCTTACCCATTTATTGCGCAATGCCGTCGACCACGGCATCGAAATGCCTGAACAACGCCTGCTGGCGGGCAAACCCGCTGAAGGGCTGATCCGCCTGCGCGCGTCGCACCAGGCCGGTTTGCTGGTGCTGGAGTTGAGCGACGACGGTAACGGCGTCGACCTGGAACGCTTGCGCGGCGCGGTTGTCGACCGGCATCTCTCTACCGTGGAAACGGCGTCGAGCCTGAGCGAAGAGGAACTGCTGACGTTCCTGTTCCTGCCCGGTTTCAGCCTGCGCGACAAAGTCACCGAGGTCTCCGGGCGCGGCGTCGGCCTGGATGCGGTCCAGCATATGGTGCGCCAGCTGCGCGGCGCGGTCGTGCTGGAGCAAAGAGCGGGGCAGGGCAGTCGTTTCCATCTGGAGGTGCCGCTGACCTTGTCGGTGGTGCGCAGCCTGGTGGTGGAGGTCGGCGAAGAAGCCTACGCGTTTCCGCTGGCGCACATCGAACGCATGTGTGACCTGGCCCCGGACGACATCGTGCAACTGGAAGGCCGCCAGCATTTCTGGCACGAGGGCCGGCATGTCGGCCTGGTCGCCGCCAGCCAGTTGTTGCAGCGTCCGGCGGGGCAGAGCCCTGCGGATACCTTGAAAGTGGTGGTGATCCGCGAGCGCGATGCGGTGTATGGGATTGCCGTGGAGCGCTTCATCGGCGAGCGTACGCTGGTGGTGCTGCCGCTGGATGACCGCCTGGGCAAGGTCCAGGATATTTCCGCGGGCGCCTTGCTGGACGACGGTTCGGTGGTGTTGATCGTCGATGTGGAAGACATGCTGCGTTCGGTGGATAAACTGCTCGACACCGGGCGTCTGGAACGCATTGCCCGGCGCAGCCAGCAGGCCGCCGAGGCACCGCGCAAGCGCGTGCTGGTGGTGGATGACTCGCTCACGGTACGTGAATTGCAACGTAAATTGCTGCTTAATCGCGGTTACGAAGTGGCCGTGGCGGTGGATGGCATGGACGGCTGGAACGCCTTGCGCTCCGAAGACTTCGACCTGCTGATCACAGACATTGATATGCCTCGCATGGACGGTATCGAATTGGTCACACTCTTGCGCCGTGATACTCGCCTGCAATCGCTGCCGGTGATGGTGGTGTCGTATAAAGACCGTGAAGAAGACCGCCGCCGTGGGCTCGATGCCGGTGCCGATTACTATCTGGCCAAAGCCAGTTTCCACGACGATGCCTTGCTGGACGCCGTGGTGGAGCTGATCGGGAGCGCGCGGGCATGAGGATAGCCATCGTCAATGACATGCCCCTGGCGGTTGAGGCATTGCGCCGCGCCCTGGGTTTCGAGCCCGCGCACCAGGTGGTCTGGGTGGCCGGCAATGGCCTGGAGGCGGTGCAGCGCTGCGCCGAGCTGACGCCGGACCTGATCCTGATGGACCTGATCATGCCGGTGATGGACGGCGTGGAGGCCACGCGGCAGATCATGGCCGAGACGCCGTGCGCGATCCTGCTGGTGACCGTCGACCGTCAGGCCAACATGGGCCGGGTGTTCGAAGCCATGGGCCATGGTGCCCTGGATGTAGTGGACACCCCGGCGCTTGGCGTCGGCAACCCCAGGGATGCCGCGGCGCCGTTGCTGCGCAAGATCCTCAATATCGGTTGGTTGATTGGCCAGCGCGGCAGCCGGGTACGCGCCGAAGCCGCCGCACCGCGCATCAGCGGCCAGCGCCAGAGCCTGGTGGCCATCGGCTCCTCGGCCGGCGGCCCGGCGGCGCTGGAAATCCTGCTCAAGGGCCTGCCCCGGGATTTCCCCGCCGCCATTGTGCTGGTGCAGCATGTCGACCAGGTATTCGCCGCCGGCATGGCCGAGTGGCTGAGCAGCGCCTCCGGCCTGCCGGTGCGCCTGGCCCGCGAAGGCGAGCCGCCGCAACGCGGCGTGGTGCTGCTGGCCGGTACCAACCATCACATTCGTTTATTGAAAAATGGCACGTTGGCCTATACGGCAGAGCCGGTGAACGAGATTTACCGGCCGTCGATCGACGTGTTTTTTGAAAGCGTGGCCAGCCACTGGAATGGCGATGCCGTCGGCGTACTGCTGACCGGTATGGGCCGCGACGGGGCCCAGGGCCTCAAGTTACTGCGTGAACAAGGTTATTTGACCATCGCCCAGGATCAGCAAAGCTCGGCGGTGTACGGAATGCCCAAAGCGGCGGCGGCAATCGATGCCGCTGTTGAAATTCGCCCACTTGACAGAATTGCGCCCCGATTGCTGGAGGTCTTTGCACAATGAACATGACCTTCCGCGGGTGCTGGCGTGCAGGTGGTAATTCAGGTGACTGCACATGAATGATTTACAGATCGACGACATCAAGACCGACGAAAATGCCGCCATGGTGTTGCTGGTCGACGACCAGGCGATGATCGGCGAAGCCGTACGACGTGGCCTGGCCCATGAAGACAATATCGACTTCCACTTCTGCGCCGACCCGCACCAGGCGATTGCCCAGGCGATTCGCATCAAGCCCACCGTGATCCTGCAAGACCTGGTGATGCCCGGCCTGGACGGTCTGACCCTGGTGCGCGAATACCGCAACCACCCGGCCACGGCGAGTATCCCGATCATTGTGCTTTCGACCAAGGAAGACCCGCTGATCAAGAGCGCGGCGTTTTCGGCCGGGGCCAATGATTACCTGGTCAAACTGCCGGACAACATCGAGCTGGTGGCGCGCATCCGCTACCACTCGCGCTCCTACATGACCCTGCTGCAGCGCGATGCCGCCTACCGTGCGTTGCGGGTCAGCCAGCAACAACTGCTGGACACCAATCTGGTGCTGCAACGGTTGATGAACTCCGATGGCCTCACCGGGCTGTCGAACCGCCGCCACTTCGACGAATACCTGGAGCTGGAATGGCGCCGCGCCCTGCGCGATCAGACCCAGCTGTCGCTGCTGATGATCGATGTGGACTTCTTCAAGACCTACAACGACAGCTTCGGCCATGTCGAAGGCGACGAAGCGTTGCGCAAAGTCGCCGACACCATCCGTGAAGCCAGCAGCCGTCCGTCGGACTTGCCGGCGCGCTACGGCGGTGAAGAGTTTGCGCTGGTGCTGCCCAACACCTCGCCAGGCGGCGCGCGGCTGGTGGCCGAGAAGTTGCGCATGGCCGTGGCCGCGCTGAAGATCCCGCATACCGCTCCGACCGAGGGGGCCAGCCTGACCATCAGCATCGGCCTGTCGACCATGACCCCGGTGCAGGGCAGCGATTGCCGCAAATTGATCGTGGCGGCGGACAAGGGGTTGTATACGGCCAAGCACAATGGGCGCAACCAGGTGGTGATCGAATAACCCGCGGCCGCCGCCAATTCAACCTGTGGGAGGGGGCTTGCTGTGGTGAGCAGGCTTGTCCTGCGCCGGGCTGCGCAGCAGCCCCCTTGGATTGAAGGTGAACCCGCCGGGGGACAAGCCCCACTCACCACAACAAGCCCCCTCCCACATTTGATCTCCACTGCGCTGATGGTCGTGGACAAACCCTGCCTTTTCGCCAAGCGGGCTGCCGTTTCGGGTCGTTTGCCGTTATACTCGCCGGCTTTCAAAAGTTCGCCAACGAGTGCTGCCCGCCATGGAAATCAACCCGATCCTTAACACCATCAAGGACCTGTCCGAGCGCTCCGAAACTATTCGGGGGTATCTTTGACTACGATCAAAAGCATGAGCGTCTGACCGAAGTCAATCGCGAGCTTGAAGATCCGAGTGTCTGGAACAAACCTGAATATGCCCAGGAACTGGGCCGCGAGCGCGCTGCGCTGGCGCAGATCGTCGACACCCTCGACGAACTGAACACCGGTCTGGCCGATTGCCGTGACCTGCTGGACATGGCCGTCGAAGAAGACGACGAAGGCGCAGTGGGCGATGTCGTCGCCGAGCTGGCCCGTCTCGAAGAGAACCTCGCCAAGCTCGAATTCCGCCGCATGTTCAGCCACGAGATGGACCCGAACAACGCCTACCTGGACATCCAGGCCGGTTCCGGCGGCACCGAAGCCCAGGACTGGGCCAACATCCTGCTGCGCATGTACCTGCGCTGGGCCGACAAACGCGGTTTCGACGCGACCATCATGGAACTGTCGGCCGGTGAAGTCGCCGGCATCAAGGGCGCGACCGTGCACATCAAAGGTGAATACGCCTTTGGCTGGCTGCGTACCGAGATCGGCGTGCACCGCCTGGTGCGCAAGAGCCCGTTCGACTCCGGCAACCGTCGCCACACCTCGTTCTCGGCCGTGTTCGTTTCGCCAGAGATCGACGACAAAGTCGAAATCGAGATCAACCCCGCCGACCTGCGCATCGATACCTACCGTTCCTCCGGTGCCGGTGGTCAGCACGTTAACACCACCGACTCGGCCGTACGTATCACCCACGTACCGACCAACACCGTGGTCAGTTGCCAGAACGAACGTTCCCAGCACGCGAACAAGGACACCGCCATGAAAATGCTGCGGGCCAAGTTGTACGAGCAGGAAATGCAGAAGCGCAATGCGGCTTCCCAGGCACTGGAAGACACCAAGTCGGATATCGGCTGGGGTCACCAGATCCGTTCTTATGTGCTCGACGCGTCGCGGATCAAGGATCTGCGCACTAACATCGAACGCAGTGACTGCGACAAGGTGCTCGACGGCGATATCGACGAATACCTGGAAGCCAGCTTGAAATCAGGGCTGTAAACCGTCAGCCAAGACCCTAAGTCCCCCGCACCAGTGGGGGCAACGAACCTGTGATGGAATTTCAAAAGACATGAGCGACCAACAACTCGATACGCAAGCCCTGCAACAGGAAGAAAACTCCCTGATCGCCCTGCGCAAGGAAAAGCTTGCTGCCGAGCGCGCCAAGGGTAACGCCTTCCCCAACGACTTCCGCCGCGACAACTACTGCGATGCCCTGCAGAAGCAATATGCGGACAAGACCAAGGAAGAGCTGGCAGAGGCTGCGATCCCGGTCAAGGTGGCAGGTCGCATCATGCTCAACCGTGGCTCGTTCATGGTGATCCAGGACATGACCGGGCGTATCCAGGTCTACGTCAACCGTAAAACCCTGTCCGAAGAAACCCTGGCCTCGGTGAAAACCTGGGACATGGGCGACATCATCGCCGCCGAAGGCACCCTGGCCCGTTCGGGCAAGGGCGACCTGTATGTCGAGATGACCAGCGTGCGCCTGCTGACCAAGTCGCTGCGCCCGCTGCCGGACAAGCACCACGGCCTGACCGACACCGAGCAGCGCTACCGCCAGCGCTATGTTGACCTGATCGTCAACGAAGACGTGCGCCAGACCTTCCGCGTGCGTTCGCAAGTCATCGCTCACATCCGCAGCTTCCTGATGCAGCGCGACTTCCTGGAAGTGGAAACCCCGATGCTGCAGACCATCCCCGGTGGTGCCGCAGCCAAGCCGTTCGAAACCCACCACAACGCGCTGGACATGGAAATGTTCCTGCGTATCGCGCCGGAGCTGTACCTCAAGCGCCTGGTGGTTGGCGGCTTCGAGAAAGTGTTCGAGATCAACCGCAACTTCCGCAACGAAGGCGTCTCGACCCGTCACAACCCTGAATTCACCATGTTGGAGTTCTACCAGGCCTACGCCGACTACGAAGACAACATGGACCTCACCGAGGAACTGTTCCGCGAACTGGCGCAGCTTGTTCTCGGGACTACCGACGTGCCGTACGGCGACAAGGTGTTCCACTTCGGCGAGCCGTTCGTGCGCCTGTCGGTGTTCGACTCGATCCTCAAGTACAACCCTGAGCTGACGGCCGATGACCTGAACGACATCGACAAGGCCCGCGCCATCGCCAAGAAAGCCGGCGCCAAGGTGCTGGGCTTCGAAGGCCTGGGCAAGCTGCAGGTGATGATTTTCGAAGAGCTGGTGGAGCACAAGCTGGAACAGCCGCACTTCATTACCCAGTACCCGTTCGAAGTGTCGCCGCTGGCCCGTCGTAACGACGAGAATCCAAACGTCACCGACCGTTTCGAGCTGTTCATCGGCGGCCGTGAAATCGCCAACGCGTATTCCGAGCTTAACGACGCCGAAGATCAGGCCGAGCGCTTCATGGCCCAGGTGGCCGACAAGGACGCCGGCGACGACGAAGCCATGCACTACGACGCCGACTTCGTTCGGGCCCTGGAATACGGCATGCCGCCAACCGCCGGTGAAGGTATCGGCATCGACCGCCTGGTGATGCTGTTGACCAACTCGCCGTCGATCCGCGATGTGATCTTGTTCCCGCACATGCGGCCACAAGCGTAACCGTAGCGAACTCCGAAGCCGCCTTTTATAAGGCGGCTTTTTTATGTGGCGTTTATAAGCGTCAAGCAAACGACGCCAGGTTTTTTACTCTTCAAGGATGTGTTTGGTGAACCGCGTAACCGCACAAGAAGGCGCCGCCGGCATCGCTGCTGCCGTGGCTGAAAGCGTCCAGTACCAGGGCCGCAAGGCCAGCCGTCGGGGCAGCGAACAACGCCGACAGGATATTCTCGATGCGGCCATGCGCATCGTGGTGCGCGATGGTGTGCGTGCCGTGCGCCATCGGGCGGTGGCAGCGGAGGCGGGGGTGCCGTTGTCGGCCACCACCTATTACTTCAAGGATATCGACGACCTGCTCACCGACACCTTTGCCCAGTACGTGGAACGCAGCGCTGCCTTCATGGGCAAGCTGTGGGTACGCAACGAAGGCTTGTTGCGCGAGATGGTCGCCTATGGCGATGGCAGCCCGGCGTCGCGCTCGCAACTGGCCGATGACATCGCACGGCTGACCGCCGACTACGTGCTGCGCCAACTGACCAACCGTCGCGACTACCTGATGGCCGAACTGGCCTTCCGCCAGGAAGCGCTGCTGAACCCGCGCCTGGCCGAGCTGGTGCGCTCCCACCAGCAGATCCTGTTGCAGGGCACCGGGCAGTTTTTCCAGGTATTGGGCTCCCGCGAGCCGCAACAGGATGCCAAAGTGTTGACGGCGATTATCAGTCGGATGGAATATCAGGGCCTGCTGGGCGGCGCAGAGCCTCTGACCGGTGAAGAGATGCTTGAGATTCTCAAGCGCTACATGCATTTGGTGTTGGCCTCGGTCTAGCCCTGTGCTCAATCTGCTTTCTGTGGGGTTATTACATGAAAGCCTGGCGTGTCGTCGCAATCGTCGTGTCGTTGCTGCTGCTCAGCGGATGCCTGGTGACGTTCAAGGACCCGCTGCCGGCCCACGAGGCTGCGCCTAACGAGCTACTGGGCAAGTGGGCCAGCAAGAATGCCTGGGGCGAGCCCCTCAACCTGCAGATTTCCCGAGCGGGCGACGGACGTTACAAGGCCGTGAGCTACCCTACGGCCAAGCCCGGCCAGCGTGATGAGTACCTGTTCAACGTGTCGCGCCATGGCGATCGCTGGTACCTGTCGGCGCCGTTACCGGAAAGGTTCGGCGGGCATTTCATCCTGGCGGGCTTCGAACTCGACGAAAAGCACGAACTGGTGGTCTACAACCTGGATCTGGAACAGATCCAGCAGGCCATCGGTCAACAGGTATTGCATGGCAGCGCCATAGACACCGTAGAAGGCGCCGGCGTGCGGGTGGACAGCCCCATGGACCAGGTGTTTGCCTACCTGGATAACCCGGCCAATGCCGATGTGTTCGTTGAAGCCGTGCGCTACCGGCGCGTGGGCCAATAACGTTTAAAGAAGGAAGCATCAGGTGGACGATTACCAGCAGACGATACGCACTTTGTCTGATCGCATTGTGCTGGCGCAGACACCGATTCGCGTCCTCGACGCCGTGAAGTGGGACGACAACATTCGTCAGGGCTTCCTCAAGGCCAAGGGCAAGGTCATGCCCGCGGTGGACCGCGATTACTATCTCAACCGGCCGCTGTCGTTCGACTCCAGCGCAGTGAAGCTGGAGTTTCAGAACATCGAGCGTGACATCACGCGGCGCCTCGGCCAGTTCAGCCCGGTGGGGCAGATCATGCGCCGCATGTGCAAGGAGTACCGCATGGTGGTGCGCATGCTCGAAGCGCGCGGCACCGAGGACTTCGGCCTGATTTCCCAGGAGCTGTACGGCGCCGCCTCCGACGCGTTCCACGCCGGCGATCCGACCCTGGCCGACCTTGGCCTGATGCTCTCCGATTACCTGAACAATATCGACGGCCGTGGCGACCTCAAGGATGAAGCCAAGACCCTCACCGCCAAGGACGCCGTCGCGCTGCTGCAAACCCGCCTGAACAAAGTGTTTGGCGAGGCTGAAGAAACCATCCGCGTATTCGAGTCCGACGGTATCGTCGCCGACGCCGCGGCGGGTGCCGACTACATCAAGATCCGCGCCGATGCGATGTTCAACGACCGCGATGTGCGTGCCCTCGAAGTGCACGAAGGCCTGGTGCATGTGGGCACCACGCTCAACGGCCAGAACCAGCCGATCTGCACGTTCCTGTCCAAAGGGCCGCCGTCGTCCACCGTCACCCAGGAAGGCCTGGCGATCCTGATGGAAATCATCACCTTCGCCTCCTACCCGAGTCGCCTGCGCAAACTGACCAACCGCACCCGCGCCATTCATATGGTGGAAGAGGGCGCCGACTTCCTGCAGGTGTTCGAGTTCTTCCGCGAACAAGGTTTTGAAATGGCCGAAAGCTACGGCAACGCCAGTCGCGTGTTCCGGGGTTCGGTGCCCAATGGCCTGCCGTTTACCAAAGACTTGTCCTACCTCAAGGGCTTTATCATGGTCTACAACTACATCCAGCTGGCCGTGCGCAAAGGCAAGCTGGAGCAAGTGCCGCTGCTGTTCTGCGGCAAGACCACCCTGGAAGACATGCGCACCCTGCGCCAACTGGTCGACGAAGGCCTGGTGGTGCCGCCCAAGTACCTGCCCGAGCAATTTCGCGATATGAACGCGCTGGCGGCCTGGATGTGTTTCTCCAACTTCCTCAACCACCTGAGCCTGGACCGGATCGAGGCGGATTACTCCAACATCCTCTGACGAAACCGGATCAAAATGTGGGAGGGGGCAAGTCGAATCGTCGCACCGTCCCTCCCACATTGGATCTTCACAAGTCGGCACATTTCATCTCAATCACGAGGCTTCAACGGATGAGAATCCTCGGCATTCTTTGCCTGCTTCTAACCTTGAACGGCTGCAGCTCCTTGCTGTTCTACCCCGAGCCCGGCCTGCCGTTCACACCGGAAAAAGCCCACCTGGCTTACCGCGACGTCACCCTCACCACCGCAGACGGCGTGAAGTTGCACGCCTGGTGGCTGCCGGCCAAACCGGGCGTGCCGCTCAAGGGCACGGTGCTGCACCTGCATGGCAATGGCGGCAACCTGGCCTGGCACCTGGGTGGCAGTTGGTGGTTGCCTGAGCAGGGCTATCAAGTGTTGTTGCTGGACTATCGCGGTTATGGCCTGTCCGAGGGCAAGCCGTCATTGCCGGCGATTTACCAGGACATTGACGCCGCCTTCGGTTGGATCGACAGGGCCCCCGAAACCCAGGGCCAACCGTTGGTCGTCCTCGGTCAGAGCCTGGGTGGAGCGTTGGCGGTGCATTACCTGGCAGCGCATCCCGAACGCCAGGCAAGGCTCAAGGCCCTGGTGCTGGATGGCGTGCCCGCCAGTTATCGTGACGTAGGACAATTCGCGTTGAGCACTTCCTGGTTAACATGGCCGTTTCAGGTGCCATTGTCCTGGCTGGTACCGGACACCGACAGCGCAATCAAGGTCATGCCCCGGCTGACCGGCGTGCCGAAACTGTTGTTCCACAGCCTGGATGACCCCATCGTGCCCCTGGCCAATGGCATTCGCCTGTACCAGGCCGCGCCACCGCCCAGAGTGTTGCAGCTGACCCGGGGTGGCCACGTGCAGACCTTTGCCGACAAGACCTGGCAAACCGTGATGCTGCGCTATCTGGATGACCCGCAACACTTCAACGGCTTGCGCCGCCTGGGCGAAATTGCGAACTACCCCATTCCTAACCTTGATTCATCAGAGAGCCCGCAATGAGCGAAGAACGCAACATGATCCCGCTGATCCTCACCGGCATCGGCACCATCATCGGCACCGTCGGTTGCTTGTGGTACTACGGCTACCTGCACTTCGCCAAACCGGAAGATGCGTTGTTGCTCAGTGACTTCACCATGCTCAAGACCGTGCCCGGCGAGGACTACAAAATCTCCCTGACGCCGGCCGCCCAAGTGGCGCAATGCGTCGATGGCGTGCTGGTGATGTTCGATACCGAGCAAAAAGGCCTGAGCGGTGTGCTGGTGAACAACAAGAAGCAGGCCGTGCGCTGCATGGGGCAGGAAACTCCGCAGTTGCAGCAGTGACGCCTGACCGCACCTGAAATATTTGGAACCGTATTGCGTAAGACGTCACTCAATGGCGTGTCAGCGTGGCTGATGGATAACTTACGAAGGGGAATCACGGTGAATATAAGTGCGATAGGCAGGATGCTGGACATGGCGCGTGCGCAGCAGGTCCTGGATGAGTGTCGTGAATGCGACGACGACAGGTTGGACAATGAGCTGGAAGCGTTGACGCGGCGTGCCAAGCCCGACTTTGTGGGCAACGACGACAGTCAGCGACCGATCCAATACTGAATAAAACAAACCCACTGTCTCCGGTGGGTTTTTTTATATTCCCTGGATAATCATTGCTGGTTGCTCTATTTGTATTACCAGGCGAGACAGGCGAGGAACTGATTGTTGTCGGCGACCACAGCAGTATTGATCAGGAGATCAAGCTGAGTTCGTGGGAATTTACGTCTGGAGTTGAGTGATGAGATTAGATTCGTTGATTGGCGGCGCTTTCATGAACACGCTGAGGGCTGCATCCACTGTGTGGAACACTGTCACGGGAAACTGCATGGGGTGGCCATATTCGGGAAGCGGTCATTCACGCAGTTACAGTGACTCCCCTGCGGTGTGGCGCCAAGGGGGTGCCAATGCTCAGCCCTCAAGGCACATGACCCTGCGCTACATGGGACCGCCGCCTGGCCAGAGTCCTTTGGCCTCAACCAGGCCCCAGAGAGTCAATCACATCAACTATGTATTTAATATTAATTATGTGAGCGTAGGGGATGTGAAGGCGTCTCAAGTGGGGGTGCATGTCAATAGCGGCCACCACAGTATGAATAATGGTAACTTCGGCAATTATGGAAATAACGGTAACAGTGGGCAACATAATCACTATGCCAACCTCGGCGATAACGGCCACCACCAGCGCCTGTTGAGCGCTGGCTTGACTGACAACCATCGCCAGGGCCGCGTTTAAGCGGATCACTGGAGGTGGGGATGCGCCATCCGACCGTTGAAGTTTTATCTTACTTTTTAATAAGCGCCGCAGGGGAACGTATGACGCCTGTTCCTACACTTATTACATGCGATAGGAACGCGAGTTGCAGATAACGGCTTCGTCTATCGTGTACGGTTAAACTCATCAAGTTCTCTGGAGTAAGGAAGATGTCAAGATGACTCAGTTATTAGTGCCGCGATACGATCACTACGCTTTTTTCCAGCCTGGTTCAGCGGCT
Organism: Pseudomonas lactucae; assembly: GCF_036688725.1. Lineage (NCBI taxonomy): Bacteria > Pseudomonadati > Pseudomonadota > Gammaproteobacteria > Pseudomonadales > Pseudomonadaceae > Pseudomonas > Pseudomonas lactucae. The sequence continues at coordinate 36,909 of NZ_JAQQPT010000012.1, forward strand.
GACCATCAGCGGTCGACAGAGGGGACTCAACGGGCATATTCACCGCCAATTGAGCGTGGCAACGTGCATCAGGGCAACCATGGGAATTACGGCAACAATGGAAATGTCGGCAGTTATAGCCGCTACGAAAATAGCGGGCAGAACGGTAATGACGTGAAGGCAATGGTCGGGTGGGGCACTGGCGGTGCGGGAGGCTTGGGGAATTACGGCAATTACGGGAATAATGGCAACAGTGGCGGTTTCAGCACGTATGTCAACTCGGGCCACAACGGTAACAGCATCAGCGCTTATATTCGTTTCTGATACTCGTATTGGATTTTAATAAAAAAGCCCCGTCTATAAAGACGGAGCTTTTTTTAACCACACAAACCGCTGATTCAGTTAGCGACGGAAGACCGTGGCTTGACCGGTTGGTTGTCGTTGGAAATAGTCACTTCAACACGGCGGTTCATGGCGCGGCCCGACACGCTGCCGTTATCGGCAACCGGGTATTCCTTGCCGTAACCCTGGGTCACGATGCGCGAGATATCCACGCCTTGCTGGGCCAGTGCACGTTGTACGGAGGCCGCACGACGCTCGGACAGGCTCTGGTTGTACGAATCGGAACCGGTGCTGTCGGTGTAGCCTTCGACAATCACTTTACGGTCCGGGTTGTCGCGCAGGAACTGCGCCAGTTTGGTGATGTTCACCAGACCAGTGGATTTCAGGTCGGACTTGTTGGTGGCAAACAGCACGTCGCCAAAGGTCACCAGCGTACCGCGATCGGTTTGCTTGGCGTTCAGGCTGTCCTGCAATTGCTTGATTTGCGCATCACGGGCGTCCAGCAGGGCGCGGGCACGTTCGTCGCCGGCGTTCTTCAACTTGGCTTCGGACTCGCGCAACGCGATGGTGTCTTTGGCCACTTCAACACGCTGGTTGGTCAGGTAGGCCAGTTGGTCGACCTTCTTCTGGTCTTCCTTGTCGCGGTAGGCCTTGTCAGCCTTGTCCAGCCAGTCTTGTGCGTCCTTGGTTTCAAGGGCCGCTACCTTGGTGGCGTTCGGGTTGGCCTGCAGGGCCGAGAAATTGGTCCGTGCATTTTCCAGGTTCGCGTTCGGCGGGGTGGAGCACGCGGCCAGAGCAACGCTCATTGCCAGCAGGGCAGGGATCATCAATTGTTTACGCATAATCGTGTCGTCCTTTCAATTCGATATCGGGTGCGGTGCGGTTACGGCAAGCGGCTTATTTCTGCTGGATAGCAGCCGGGCGCATGCCTTCCTTGCGCAACTCGTCGACAGCCTTCTGGGAATCCTTCACCGCCTGATCAGCCTTGGCGGCCTGGGCCTTACGCTCTGCAACGCGAGCGTCCCACTCGGCTTGTTCGGCCAGGCGGCGGGCTTCTTCATAGTTCTTGTCGTGCATAGCGATTTCAGCTTGCTTGAGCTTGTCCTGGGCCGACTTCATTTCTACGGCCGCATACTCGGTGCCGCCGGCGCTGACTGCGCTGTTCACCGCAGACTGCGTTACTGCGTACTGCTCGGTCGGAGGGTTGCCGGCGCAGCCCGCCAGAACGAAGCTGGTGCCGATTGCCAGCGCGGCCAATTTAAGCCCGCGCAGGTGGTTAAACGAGGATTTGGCAGTGCTGGTCTTCATCGTCTTCAACTCCATTGGATAACTCCTGAAAAACTTCAAAATCCATCTCGTTTGGCGAACGGCTTCGGGCCTGGCGGTAATGCTCGAAGTACCCTTTCAAACGGCCGTTCCAAGTGATGGCTTACTGGCTGTGACCGGCGGCTTTTTTGAATAGTTCAGCGAGGATGGCGATTTGCCTAAAAAAATAGCTGACTGATCGGTCAGTGTAAAAAAATGGAACTTTTGCCCTGCGCAGGAGTACGCCGAGCCTCGGTAGAGGCCCGGAATACCAGGGGTTTAACGGGTTTGGTGAATCTCGGTCAGTGCTTGGGTTCGTCGGAACCGGCTGATAAATCATGCAGATAGCGGCGCGATAAGGTCAGGAAGCGGGGCGTAGGGCCGACGTCTTCGTAGAGTGGGTCACCCTCTTCATCGGTGGCGATGACCTGCTGACCCTTGATGTACGGAAAGCTGGCTTCCAGCTCTTCGAGGGCGGCGCCGATCAGCTCGCCGAGCAACTCTTCGGGATGGCGCTTGGGGTACATTTCGGCGATGGCCGCCAGCCGCGCGGCGGCCTCAACATCCAGGTGGATCGCATATTTGGTTTCTGTCAGGCGACCCTTGGCGTTCTCTTCCCAATGCTGGGCCAGTTCTCGGATTTTCATGGCAACCTCAATAAAGCCCGCGCTGGCGGACGGTGATGAGTGACCGGTCGTCACGCTGGCAAGCGTGACGGCTCACAGTTGAGACTAGCTGCAAGTCGCAAGGTTTAAAGTCTTGTCATAAAACCAAGCTGGCGGCACTCTGGCAAACCTGCGCGTCCCGGATTTCTGGCTGGAGATTGGCTGATGAGTGATATCGATGCACGCTTGCGCGAGGATGTTCACCTGCTGGGTGAACTGCTGGGCACTACCATTCGAGAGCAGTACGGCGATGACTTTCTCGACAAGATCGAGCAGATCCGCAAAGGCGCCAAGGCGGATCGCCGCGGAGCCGTTTCCGAGAAAGCCGCCGGTGATGAACTGAGCGCCAGCCTCAACCAGTTGCAGGAAGACGAGCTGCTGCCCGTGGCCAGGGCCTTCAACCAGTTCCTCAACCTGGCCAATATCGCTGAGCAGTACCAGTTGATTCATCGGCGCGACGAGTCGCAACCGGCGCCGTTCGAATCCCGCGTATTGCCGGAGTTGCTGACCCGCCTGCAAAGCGAAGGCCACAGCAACGAATCCCTGGCCCGCCAGTTGGGGCGCCTGGAGATCGAACTGGTGCTCACCGCCCACCCCACCGAAGTGGCGCGCCGTACCTTGATCCAGAAATACGATGCGATTGCCGCGCAACTGGCGCTGCAGGACCACCGCGACCTCACCGCGGCTGAACGCGAACAGATCCGTCAGCGCCTGCAACGACTGATCGCCGAAGCCTGGCACACCGAAGAAATCCGCCGTACCCGGCCCACCCCGGTGGATGAAGCCAAGTGGGGCTTTGCGGTCATCGAGCATTCGCTGTGGCACGCCATCCCCAGTTATCTGCGCAAGGCTGACCAGGCCTTGCATGCCGCCACCGGCCTGCGCCTGCCGCTTGAGGCGGCGCCGATTCGTTTTGCTTCCTGGATGGGCGGTGATCGCGACGGCAACCCGAATGTCACCGCGCCGGTCACCCGCGAAGTGCTGCTGCTGGCGCGCTGGATGGCCGCCGATTTGTACTTGCGCGATATCGACCACCTGGCCTCCGAGCTGTCGATGCAAAAGGCCAGTCCGGCGTTGCAGGCCAAGGTCGGTGACAGCGTCGAACCCTACCGCAGCCTGCTCAAGCAGCTTCGCGAACGCCTGCGCGCCACGCGCCAGTGGGCCCATGCCGCGTTGGGCAGCAACACGCCGGCACCGGCCGAGGTGCTGCAGAACAACCGCGACCTGTTGGAGCCGCTGGAGCTGTGCTACCAGTCGCTGCATGAGTGCGGCATGGGCGTGATCGCCGATGGCCCGTTGCTCGACTGCCTGCGCCGGGCCGTGACCTTTGGCTTGTTCCTGGTGCGCCTGGATGTTCGGCAGGACGCCAGCCGCCATTGCGCGGCCATGACCGAAATTACCGATTACCTGGGCCTGGGTCGCTATGAGGACTGGGACGAAGATGCGCGTATCAGCTTCCTGATGAAGGAGCTGGCCAACCGTCGACCGCTGCTGCCGGGTTATTTCAAGCCCTCGGCGGATACCGCTGAAGTGTTGAATACCTGCAAGGAAATCGCTGCCGCACCGGCGGCTTCGTTGGGTTCGTACGTCATCTCCATGGCCGGCGCCGCGTCCGATGTGCTGGCCGTGCAACTGCTGCTTAAAGAGTCGGGCGTGCAACGGCCGATGCGCGTCGTGCCGTTGTTCGAAACCCTGGCCGACCTGGATAACGCCGGCCCTGTGATCGAGCAGCTGTTGTTGCTGCCAGGTTACCGCGCGCGGTTGCAGGGCCCGCAGGAAGTGATGATCGGCTACTCCGACTCGGCCAAGGACGCCGGCACCACCGCCGCTGCCTGGGCGCAATATCGGGCGCAGGAGCGGCTGGTGGATATCTGCCGCGAGCAACAGGTGGAACTGCTGTTGTTCCATGGTCGCGGCGGCACCGTCGGGCGTGGCGGCGGCCCGGCTCACGAGGCAATCCTGTCGCAGCCGCCGGGTTCGGTGGCGGGGCGGTTCCGCACCACTGAGCAAGGCGAGATGATCCGCTTCAAGTTCGGCCTGCCGGACATCGCCGAACAGAACCTCAATCTGTACCTGGCGGCGGTGCTGGAGGCGACATTATTGCCGCCGCCACCACCGGAGCCGGCGTGGCGACATTTGATGGACGAATTGGCGGCGGATGGTGTCAGTGCCTACCGCGCCGTCGTGCGGGAAAATCCGCAATTCGTCGAGTATTTCCGCCAGTCCACACCGGAGCGGGAACTCGGCCGTTTGCCATTGGGCAGCCGCCCGGCCAAGCGTCGTGCCGGCGGTATAGAAAGCCTGCGGGCCATTCCGTGGATCTTCGGCTGGACCCAGACGCGCCTGATGCTGCCGGCGTGGCTCGGCTGGGAAGCCGCGTTGAGCAAGGCCCTGGCGCGCGGTGAAGGCCAATTGCTGGGGCAGATGCGCGAGCAGTGGCCATTTTTCCGTACCCGCATCGATATGCTGGAAATGGTGTTGGCCAAGGCCGATGCCGATATCGCGCGTTTATACGATGAGCGCCTGGTGCAGTCCGACCTGTTGCCATTGGGTGCGCACTTGCGCGACCTATTGTCGCAGGCCTGTGGCGTGGTGCTCGGCCTGACCGGCCAGTCGCAACTGCTGGCCCATAGTCCCGACACCCTGGAGTTCATCCGCCTGCGCAACACCTACCTCGACCCGTTGCACTTGTTGCAGGCCGAGTTGTTGGCACGTTCGCGTCAACAGGAAGCGGCACAGGACAGCCCTCTGGAACAGGCGCTGCTGGTCTGCGTGGCCGGTATTGCCGCCGGTTTGCGCAACACCGGCTGAGGTTTTTTGCGTGTTCTCAACGGCTTGCGGCTAAACCGCGACGGCCGCCCCGAAACGGGCGGTCGTTGTTTGAACGGTTGGGTTGCACCCAGGCGCACCCTACCTATGGCGCATACGCAGCACGGGTTCCTGCGACTTTTGGCGGCTTGTGTGGTTAAGGCCTGCTGTGTATCTTGATCAGCCTTTGGCCGTTTGTGCGGCCCGAATCCTATTTTTACGAGCCGTATTTCTACGAGATTTGCCCCCATGTGGCGAATCCGAGCGTCATCTCTATAAAAAATTGAGGAGCACATCGATGCGCGTCATTCTGCTGGGAGCTCCCGGGGCCGGTAAAGGTACTCAGGCAAAGTTCATCACCGAAAAATTCGGCATTCCACAAATCTCCACCGGCGACATGCTGCGTGCGGCCGTCAAGGCCGGCACCGAGCTGGGCCTGATCGCCAAGAGCGTGATGGACAGCGGCGGCCTGGTTTCCGACGACCTGATCATCAACCTGGTCAAGGAACGCATCAGCCAGGAAGACTGCAAGAACGGTTTCCTGTTCGACGGTTTCCCACGCACCATTCCCCAGGCTGAAGCCCTGGTGAAGGCTGGTGTCGAGCTGGACGCAGTGGTCGAAATCGCCGTTGAAGACGAAGAAATCGTCCAGCGCATTGCCGGTCGTCGCGTTCACGAAGGCTCGGGCCGCGTGTACCACGTCGTCTACAACCCGCCGAAGGTTGAAGGCAAGGACGATGTCACCGGTGAAGACCTGGTACAGCGCAAAGACGACACCGAAGAAACCGTGCGTCATCGCCTGTCGGTCTACCACTCGCAGACCAAGCCGCTGGTGGATTTCTACCAGAAGCTGTCCGCTGCCCAGGGCAAGCCGAAGTACAGCCACATCCCTGGTGTGGGTTCGGTGGAAGCGATCACTGCCAAGGTGCTGCAGGCACTGAGCTGATCCTTCGATCCGCTTCATACACAACGGCCCGCTTGCGGGCCGTTGTTGTTTATACTGGCGCACTTTTTTTGACTTGGACACCCACACCGATGAGCACCCTGCTGGCCCTGGATACCGCGACTGAAGCTTGCTCCGTTGCCTTGCTGCACAACGGCAAAGTAACCAGCCACTACGAGGTGATCCCGCGCCTGCACGCCCAGAAGCTGTTGCCCATGATCAAGCAGCTTCTCGAAGACGCCGGCACCACCCTGGCGGCGGTCGACGCCATCGCCTTCGGCCGTGGCCCGGGTGCGTTCACCGGTGTGCGCATCGCCATTGGCGTGGTGCAAGGCCTGGCCTTTGCGCTGGAGCGTCCGGTGTTGCCGGTGTCCAACCTGGCCGTACTGGCCCAGCGTGCTTTGCGTGAACAGGGTGCCTCGCAAGTGGCCGCGGCCATCGATGCGCGGATGGATGAGGTCTATTGGGGCTGCTATCGCGAAACGGCGGGCGAGATGCGCCTGGTGGGAGTGGAGGCGGTGCAGCCACCGGAGTCGTCGGTATTGCCTGAGGATGCCAGCGGTGATTGGTTCGGGGCTGGCACCGGCTGGGGCTATGGCGAGCGTATCGGCGTGCACCTGGTTGGCCAGGACGCCACGATGCTGCCTCATGCCGAAGACCTGCTGACCCTGGCGCGTTTTGCTTTCGAGCGTGACGAGGCGATACCTGCCGATCAGGCGGCACCCGTGTACTTGCGTGACAAGGTCGCGCAGACCAAGGCGGAAAGAGGGATTATTTGACGCCAAAAATGATGGCAATGTGACCTAATTGTCGCCAATCGTCAGAATTTGCCCCTGTTTTTAAACCTTTTTCAAATTATGTGTTCTAGTTATCACCAGAGCATTTGCGCGCGACGGACAGTGCTGCCAAAATGCCATTACTGATAGCGAGTTCGCGCCATGCGTATTGATGGATTTTCCTCACAGTCGTACCCAATCAAGCGTAAGCCACGCAGGGCAAACGCCACGGTGGACGACTCCGTCGAAGATTCGCCGGACTTCATTGAGGTGCAGTCCGACGCGCAGGCCAGTTCTCAAGCACGCATCAGCGGTTTGCCAGCCCGTCAGCAAGACATGGTCTTCCCGCGCTCCATGAGCAAAAGCGTCGCCACCGCCCTGGCCAGCTACCTGACCACCGCCGGCTTTGTCGAATGGGATATGGAAGTGCTGGGCCTCGACATTCACATTTGATGCGCCTGCCTTACTTCATCGGTTGCCCATCCTGGAGCGAAAACGCTTGGCGCGAGTACCTGTACCCCGCCGATGCCCGTTCCAGCGATTATCTTGCCCTCTATTCCCAGGTCTTCAACGCCGTTGAAGGCAACACCACGTTTTATGCCCGCCCCTCAGCCGCCACCGTGCAGCGCTGGGCCGAAATCATGCCCGATGATTTTCGCTTCACGGCCAAGTTCCCCGGTGATATCAGCCACGGTGGCGACTTGCGTGAGCAGCTGCCGGCGGCGGAAAGCTTTGTTGGCCTCATGAGCCCATTGGGCGAGCGCGTTTCGCCGCTGTGGCTGCAATTGTCGGCGGCTTTTTCGCCGCAGCGCCTGGGCGAGCTGGCCGGTTTTATCGACGGGCTGGAGCGCCCGATGGCCGTGGAAGTGCGCCACCCCGAGTTCTTCGCCAAGGGCGATGCCGAGCGCATGCTTAACCGTCTGTTGCGGGACCGTGGCGTGGAGCGTATCTGTCTTGACCCGCGTGCGCTGTTCAGTTGCACCTCCACCTCGGCGGCGGTGCTGCATGCCCAATCGAAAAAGCCCAAGGTGCCACCACGCCCGGCGGCGCTGACGCTGTTTCCCCAAGTGCGGTTTATCGGCCATCCGGAGCTTGAGGCCAACGACCCCTTCCTGGTCCCATGGGTGGAAAAAATCGCCGGTTGGATCGAGGAGGGCCGCACTCCGTACGTGTTCTTGCATACCTCGGACAACCGCCTGGCCGCGCAACTGGCGCTGCGTTTCCACGAAAAACTGATGGCGCGCCTGCCAGGCCTGCCGGCGCTGCCGACGTTGGAACGCACTCCCGAAGCGGAGCAACTGGGGTTACTCTAGGGCTCTTTTTTCCGCCAGGAGTCAGCCATGGATGCCCAAACCCTTCGCGCCGAAACCTTCAAGGCCCTGCATGAGCGCGACCGAGCGTTCGTGATGCCCAACCCATGGGATGCCGGCTCCGCGGTGATGCTCGCCAGCCTGGGGTTCGAAGCGTTGGCCACCACCAGCGCCGGTTATGCGTTCAGCCTGGCGCGCCCGGACGCCGAAGGCGCGCTGTCCCTGGAAGACACCTTGCTCAACGCCGGCCTGATTGCCCAGGCTACCGCGCTACCGGTTGCGGCTGATCTGGAAAACGGCTTCAGTGACACCCCCGAAGGCTGTGCCCAGACCATCCTGCGTGCTGCAGCCACGGGCATCGTCGGCGGCTCCATCGAAGATGCCACGGGCGTTGCACACGACCCGATCTACTCCTTCAGCCTCGGCGTCGCGCGCGTGGAGGCCGCCGTTGTCGCTGCCCGCAGCCTGCCATTCCCCTTTACCCTGACCGCCCGTGCGGAAAATTTCCTGCATGGCCGCCTGGATTTGCCCGACACCATTCGCCGCCTGCAAGCCTACGCCGAAGCCGGTGCCGACGTGCTCTATGCGCCCGGCCTGCGCAGCGCCGAGGACGTGCTGGCGGTGGTCAAGGCTGTGGCGCCCAAGCCGGTGAACGTGCTGATGTCTGGCGGGCTCAAACTCAGCGTGGCGCAGTTGAGCGCGATGGGGGTCAAGCGCATCAGCGTTGGCTCGGCGATGGCATTGGCGGCCTATGGCGAGTTTTATCGCGCCGCTCAGGAAGTTTTTGAGTCGGGCACATTCACCTTTACCGAGCGCTCGATGCCGTTCAGCCAGGCCAACCAGTTCTTCAAAGGTTGAACGGTGCGGTTTTTTAAAATTCTGGGCGTATTGCTGCTGCTTGGTGGCGCTCTGGCGATGGGCGTATGGCGTGGCTGGCTGCCGGTCCCCGATGAATGGAACCCATGGGCACCGCTGGACGTGCGCGCCAGTCCCAACGTGCTGACCCGCTACAAACTGGGGCGCCTGCAGGATGACCCCGCGCTGTGTGATCAAGTGTTGGAAACATCCGGTCTGCGTGTGAGCCATCAGGCGGATACGCCTGCCGACGCGGCCTGCCCTTTGCGCAATACCTTGCGCGTACAGAGCGCGGCAGTCGGGTTGAGCAGCAGTTTTCTCGCCAGTTGCCCGCTGGCCGTGGCGTTCGCCCTGTTCGAGCGTCACAGCGTGCAACCGGCGGCTGAGGCGGTGTTTGGCCAGGCGGTGACGCGGGTCGATCACTTGGGCAGCTTTGCCTGTCGCAACATGTATAACCGTGCCGACGGGCGGCTGAGCCAGCATGCCTCGGCCAATGCCTTGGATATCGCCGGGTTTCGCCTGGCGGATGGGCGCAGTATCAGCGTGCTCAAGGATTGGCCGGGGGAGGGTGACAAGGCGCGCTTCCTGCGTCAGGTGCGTGACAGCGCCTGTGATGATTTCAATGTGGTGTTGAGCCCGGATTACAACGCCGCGCACCGCAACCATTTTCATCTGGATATGGGGCGATGGTGGGTGTGCCGCTGAGGGTCAGGCGGCCAGTCGCAGGTTCTGCGTGATCAGTGGGCGTGCCCAGTGATAATCGAAGTCCAGGGCTTTCTGTTGGGCCAGCAGCTCTTCGGTTGGATAAGGCGTGGCGGGCGGTGGCAACAGGTCCAGTTCGAACTCGGCAATCGGCAAGTGCAGCGGGCGTGGCTGCGGCGCCGGGCCTGGCTCAGGCACTGGCTGGCCGGCGGTCAGCACGATGGGGCGAACCCAGGCGCTTTCAAAGTTCTGCTGGCGTTGCTGAGCGACAATCTCTTCTTGCGGGAATGGAATGGCGGCCGGTGGCAGCAACTCGGTGTCAAATTCGGCGATGGGCAGGAACAATGGCTCAGGCGGGGCGATTTCGGTGTCTTTCACGTCGCATTCACGCTGGGTGAGGATCTGCGACAGCAGGTCGGCGCCTTCGCTGGGTTCTACCGCCGGATCCACCACAGCCGCTGCTTTAGCCGCGAGCGCGTCCGGCGCATCGCCAAGTTGCTCGGCCAGCGCCCGGGCGAAGAAGTCCTGCCACACATGGCTCACCCCGGCCAGCGCTTGAGTATTGCGCAGGCCGTAGTGGTTGTGGGTCGGCAGTACACCGATGGTTAGGGGGAGAATGTCTGACATTTTTTTCGGTCGACGCTCAGCTCTGGCAAAATACCTGACTGTTGTTTTTATCGGCCGGTATTTGCCGATCCTTAATATTTTTGAGCGTAGCGATTGATGAACGAACATCCAGCGGCCAGCCGCATCCAGGTTGAGGCTTTGGCCGAAGGTTTCAAGGACCGCGCCGACTATTGGGCGCATCTGCTTGGCTTGCCTTTACAGCTCGCGGATGCGGATTTTTCCCTGCAAGTCGGCGAGCACGGGCTGCAGTTGCAGCAGCTTGGGCCGGATGCGCCGGGGCCGGTTCGCGTGGACTTCGTTGAAGGCGGCGCCGCGCACCGGCGTCTGTACGGCGGCGGCAGCGGGCAGATGATCGCCAAGGCCGTGGGTGTCGCCCAAGGTGTGCGCCCGCGGGTGCTGGATGCCACGGCGGGCCTGGGCAAGGACGCGTTCGTACTGGCCAGCCTGGGTTGCGAAATGAGCCTGATCGAGCGCCAGCCGCTGATCGGCGCCCTGCTCGAAGACGGCCTGGCACGCGCTGCGGATGATTTTGAAGTGGCGCCGATCGTGGCGCGCATGAAGCTGCTCAAGGGCAACTCCATCGACGTGATGCGCGATTGGGAAGGTGAGCCGCCCCAGGTGATCTACCTGGACCCGATGTTCCCCCATCGTGAGAAAACTGCCCTGGTGAAGAAGGAAATGCGCCTGTTTCGACCCCTGGTGGGGGACGACCCGGACGCACCGGCCCTGCTGGCGGCCGCCCTGGCCCTGGCCAGTCACCGCGTGGTGGTCAAGCGCCCGCGCAAGGCGCCGTGCATCGAAGGGCCCAAGCCGAGCCACGCGCTGGATGGCAAGTCCAGCCGCTATGACATCTATCCCAAGAAAGCGCTCAAGTCATAAGTGGCAAGCTGCAAGCAAAGCGCTTTTCACTTGCAGCTCGCGGCTAATCGCTTGCCGCTGCCTCTCTCCTATAAGCCCGCATAAACAACCCCACCACCTCCTGCACATGCGCTTCGGCGGCTTCTTCACTCAGTTGCCCGCCGCAGCCATAAAGCAAACAGAAATTCGCCGTTCCCTTGAGCAGGCAAAAAAAGTGTTCGGCGGCCCTGAAAGGTTTGTCGATGCTCAGGGCGCCGCTCTGGTCGATCTTGCCGAGCAGGCGCTCCATGCCTTGCAGCATGCGCATGGGGCCGGCCTCGAAAAAGATCCGGGACAGTTTCGCGTCCTGATTGCCGGTGGTCATCATCAGGCGATGCAGGTTGACCGACTCCTCGCTGTTGATCAGCCGATGAAAGCCCCGGGCGATGTTCAACAGCACCGTGTGCACGGGCACGCCCGCGGGCAGCTCGAAGAACATCACTGGCAACTGTTCTTCGCACTTGGCCACGACGGCGGCGGTGAACAGCGTCTCTTTGTCGGTGAAGTGGCTATAGACGGTCAGTTTTGATACGCCGGCCTCCAAGGCCACGGCATCCATGCTGGTGTTGGCGTAACCGTTACTCAAAAACAGAAACTTGGCTGCTTCGAGGATTGCCTGGCGTTTTGCCATGTCCTTGGGACGCCCAGGGTTATTGGTGTTGGCAGGATTGTCGGACATTTTCACCTTTAATACTGGACTGGTGAGTTTGGTATTAATAACATACTGGCCAGTATAATTATTCCTAGCTCCATTTGCGAAAGGTCCTTCAGCATGCGCAGCACTTTCCTGCCTCTTGCGTTGCCTGTCAGCCTGATCTTCCTGCTGGCCGCCTGCGGCCATGAAGAAGCGGCCCAAACCAGCGTCCGTCCGGCCATGGTGGTGCAACCGCAGCCATCGGCACAGTCGACGGACAGCTACCCCGGAGAAGTGCGTGCTCGCTATGAACCGGACCTGGCCTTTCGCATTGGCGGCAAAGTCAGCAAGCGGCTGGTGGAAGAGGGGGAGCGCGTCAAGGCCAACCAGGCCCTGGCGGAACTCGATCCTCAGGATGTGCGCCTGCAACTGGAAGCCACCCGCGCCCAGGTGGCCGCAGCCCAGGCCAACCTGAGCCTGGTGCGCGCCGAGCGTGATCGCTACAAGACCCTGATGGACCGTCAGATGGTCAGCCGTTCGCAGTACGACAATTCCGAGAATCTCTACCGCGCGGGCGAAGCACGCTTCAAGCAGATCAAGGCCGAATTCGACGTGGCCAGTAACCAGGCCGGTTACGCCGTGTTGCGTGCGCCCCAGGACGGTGTCGTCGCCAAGCGTGCGGTGGAAGTCGGCCAGGTGGTGTCTGCCGGGCAAACCGTGTTCACCCTGGCCACCGACGGTGAGCGCGAAGTGCTGATCAGCTTGCCGGAACAGGGGTTTGGCCGCTTCAAGGTCGGGCAGTCGGTGTCGGTCGAGTTGTGGAGCCAGCCGGATCAGCGTTTTGCCGGGCGCATCCGTGAACTGTCGCCCGCCGCCGATCCCAAATCGCGCACATTCGCTGCTCGTGTCGCCTTCACCGGCGGCAAGGTGCCGGCCGAGTTGGGCCAGAGTGCTCGCGTATTCATACAGGCCGACGGCGTTATTCCATTGTCGGTGCCGCTGTCTGCCCTGAGTGCGGAGAACGGTGCGTCCTACGTCTGGCGCGTGAAGCCGGACAACACTCTCACGCGCATCCCGGTGCGCATCGGCGCCTTCGGCGAAAAAACCGTGCCGGTCCTGGAAGGCTTGACCGCCAGTGACTGGGTGGTCGCAGCAGGCGTGCATGTGCTCCACGAGGGCCAGCAAGTGCGCCCGGTGGATCGCTCCAACCGTGTGGTGAATCTGGCGGCCAAGGAGTAGTCCCGATGGGTTTCAATCTTTCCGAATGGGCGTTGCGTAATCGCCAGATCGTACTGTTCCTGATGATCCTGCTGGCCGTGGTCGGCACCTTGTCCTACACCAAGCTGGGGCAAAGCGAAGACCCGCCGTTCACGTTCAAGGCCATGGTGGTCAAGACCAACTGGCCAGGAGCCACGGCTCAGGAAGTCTCGCGGCAGGTCACCGAGCGCATCGAGAAGAAGCTGATGGAAACCGGCGAGTACGAGCGCATCGTGTCGTTTTCGCGCCCCGGTGAATCCCAGGTCACCTTTATCGCACGCGACTCGATGCACTCGGCGCAGATTCCTGAGTTGTGGTACCAGGTGCGCAAGAAGATCAGCGACATCCGCCAGACCTTGCCGCCGGATATCCAGGGGCCGTTTTTCAACGATGAGTTCGGTACCACCTTCGGCAACATCTACGCCCTGACCGGCGACGGCTTCGACTACGCCGTGCTCAAGGACTACGCCGACCGCATCCAGATTCAACTGCAACGCGTGCCGGATGTGGGCAAGGTCGAGCTGCTTGGCCTACAGGACGAGAAGATCTGGATCGAACTGTCCAACCTCAAGCTCGCCACCCTCGGCTTGCCGTTGGCGGCGGTGCAGCAGGCGTTGCAGGAACAGAATGCGGTCTCCACCGCCGGTTTCTTCGAGACCCCGAGCGAGCGTGTGCAACTGCGCGTGTCAGGCAACTTCAAGACGGTGGAAGAGATTCGCAACTTCCCGATTCGCGTCGGCGACCGCACCTTCCGTATCGGCGATGTGGCGGAGATCCACCGTGGTTTCAACGACCCACCGGCCCCGCGCATGCGTTACATGGGCGCAGATGCTATCGGCCTCGCCGTGGCCATGCGCGACGGCGGCGACATTCTGGTGCTGGGCAAGGCCCTTGAAGGCGAGTTCGCACGCTTGCAGAAGAATCTTCCGGCCGGCATGGAGCTGCGCAAGGTGTCTGACCAGCCGGCAGCGGTGAAAACCAGTGTCGGTGAATTCGTTCAAGTGTTGGCTGAGGCACTGGCCATCGTGTTGTTGGTGAGTTTCTTCTCCCTTGGCGTGCGCACCGGCATGGTGGTGGCCCTGGCTATTCCGCTGGTGCTGGCGATGACCTTCGCCACCATGTATTACCTCGGCATCGGCCTGCACAAGATTTCTCTCGGCGCCTTGGTCCTGGCCTTGGGGTTGCTGGTGGACGACGCGATCATCGCCGTTGAAATGATGGCGATCAAAATGGAGCAGGGCTATGACCGGCTCAAAGCCGCGAGTTTCGCCTGGACCAGCACCGCCTTTCCGATGCTCACCGGTACGCTGATCACGGCCGCAGGCTTCCTGCCGATTGCCACTGCGCAGTCGAGCACCGGCGAGTACACCCGCTCGATCTTCCAGGTAGTGACCATCGCACTGCTCGCCTCATGGGTCGCCGCCGTGGTGTTTGTACCCTACCTTGGGGAAAAGCTCCTGCCGGACCTGGCGAAAATTCACGCGGCCAAACACGGCACCGACGGCCCTGACCCCTACGGCACGCCTTTCTACCAGCGTGTAAGGCGTTTGGTGGAGTGGTGCGTGCGTCGGCGCAACACCGTGATCGTGTTGACCCTGTTGCTGTTTATCGGCTCGGTGGCGTTGTTCCGCTTTGTGCCGCAACAATTCTTCCCCGCTTCCGGTCGCCTGGAGTTGATGGTCGACCTGAAGCTGGCCGAAGGCGCCTCCCTGAGCAACACCGCCGACCAGGTCAAACGCCTGGAAGGATTGCTCAAGGCGCACGCGGGCATCGACAACTATGTGGCCTACGTCGGCACCGGTTCGCCACGTTTCTACCTGCCGCTGGACCAGCAGCTGCCGGCGGCCAGCTTCGCGCAATTCGTGGTGCTGGCCAAGACCATTGAAGAGCGCGAAAGCCTGCGCCTCTGGTTGATCGAAACCCTCAACGAACAATTCCCCGACCTGCGCGCGCGCGTCACCCGCCTGGAGAACGGGCCGCCCGTGGGCTATCCAGTGCAGTTCCGTGTAACCGGCGAGCACATTGAAGAAGTCCGCGCACTGGCTCGGAAAGTGGCGGCCAAGGTTCGCGAAAACACCCACGTAGCCAACGTGCACCTGGACTGGGAAGAACCGAGCAAAATTGTCTACCTGAATATCGATCAGGACCGCGCCAGGGCGCTGGGCGTGAGCACTGCCAACCTGTCGAAATTCCTGCAGAGTTCGCTCACCGGCTCCAGCGTCAGCCAGTTCCGGGAGGACAACGAGTTGATCGAAATTCTCCTGCGCGGCACCGTGCACGAACGCACGGAGTTGTCGCTGCTGCCAAGCCTGGCGGTGCCAACGGATAACGGCAAAAGCGTCGCGCTGTCGCAGATTGCCACCCTCGAATATGGTTTCGAAGAGGGCGTTATCTGGCACCGTAATCGTCTGCCGACCGTGACCGTGCGCGCCGATATTTATGGCAAGGAACAACCGGCGACCCTGGTCCAGCAGATCCTGCCGACCCTTGCAGACGTAAGGGCCGAACTGCCGGACGGGTATCTGTTGGAAGTCGGCGGCACCGTCGAAGACTCCGCCCGTGGCCAGAACTCGGTGAAGGCGGGTGTACCGCTGTTTATCGTGGTGGTGCTGACCCTGTTGATGGTGCAACTGCGCAGCTTCTCACGCAGCGCCATGGTGTTTCTCACAGCGCCCCTGGGCTTGATCGGCGTGACGCTGTTCCTGCTGGTGTTCCGCCAGCCCTTCGGCTTCGTCGCGATGCTCGGCACCATCGCCCTGTCGGGCATGATCATGCGCAACTCCGTGATCCTGGTGGACCAGATCGAACAAGACATCAAGGCCGGCCTGGCACCGTGGCAAGCAATCATCGAAGCAACCGTGCGCCGCTTCCGCCCGATTGTGCTGACGGCACTCGCGGCGGTACTGGCGATGATCCCGTTGTCACGCAGCGTGTTCTTCGGGCCGATGGCGGTGGCGATCATGGGCGGGCTGATTGTGGCGACGGCGTTGACGCTATTATTCCTGCCGGCGCTGTATGCTGCGTGGTTCCGAGTAAGGAAGGACGTCGTGTAATCATGTTGGCCACTGTTTCAGCGCTTTTGTTGTTATTGCTCGCCCCAGGCCCTACTAACACCCTGTTATTTCGTGCTGGGGTGCTGTTCGGGCTCCGGGGCTCGTGGGCGCTGGTGTTTATCGAATGTCTCGCGTACTTGTTCCAGGTGTCTGTATGGGGCGTCGCATTGCTTTACCTGGCGGCGTATTCGCCTTGGGCGCTGAAAGCCACGCAGTTGGTTGCGGCCTGTTACCTGTTGTCTGTCTCGTACGCGCTCTGGCAACGCAATAACGGCGGCATAGACGCCCCACGCCGCGATCACATCGCAGGCTTCTATTTTTTCTGGCTGACGGTCATGAACCCCAAGGGGCTGTTGATCGTGTCGTTTATCGCGCCGGCCAGCACCTTTGCCACGCTGCAAGGTTATGCCACGTTCATGGGCACGCTGGCGCTGGTGGTGATACCGGTAGGGGCGGCCTGGATCGTGCTGGGCAGCCGCTTTGCGGGGGGTCAAAAGACTTGGCTCACGCCGTTGAGGATCAATCGCGCAACGTCCGTGGCGATCTGCTGTTTTGCCACGCTCATGATGGGGCGGTTGGCTGACTCGGTAATTCATTGAGGGCAACCGCGGCCGTTTCACATGCTGATGCAAACAGGCATCGGCACTGCTGGAACGTTTGCGCTGTTCACTCCACTCAGATTTGCCTGATGGACAGGCACAGGTCTTGGCTTAGCCAGAGGGCGGCCGGCCTATCTCAATGAGTTTAAGGAGTTTCAGATGTCGTTTTTCAATGCGATTGCTGCTTTCAAAGGTGCGTTTCTCGGGGCATTGCTGGGCAATCATTTGCCACGTACAGAGGTGGGTTCTGCTGTACCGCAAGGGCCGGTATACGGGCCTCCCCACTCTTATCGTCCTTATCCAAGCCAGCCAGGTTATGGGCACCATCAACCCGCTCGCCCCACTTATGGCAGGCCGCATCACGCTCATCCACATCCGGTAAGCGACCATCAATTGCCCATCAGGCCGTTGTATCCGCTGTTTAACCGTTAAGCGCGCGGTGTAAGCCACAGCGCCCAGGTTCGCAGGACGCGGCCTGGGCGCTGTGAGGCAGGGTTACAGCGCGCCAAATACCTTCTTCGCCAGGCTGGTAGCCGCCGCCGCCGGATTCTCGCGGATCGTTTCTTCCTGCTGGGCGATCATCTTGAACAAACCGTCCAGCGCCTGTTCGGTCACGTAGTTTTCAACGTTGGCGCTCTTGGCATCCACTGCGCCAAACGCCGCGGCCTTGCCCGCCAGGGCGTTGTACTGCTGGGCTACACCGACCTTGTCGGTGGCGGCCTTGACGATCGGCAGGAACTTGGCGCGGATTTCTTCGCGGCTGGTTTTATCCAGATACCGGGTTGCCGAGTCCTGGCCTCCGCTGAGGATGCCCTTGGCGTCGGTCACGCTCATCTTTTTCACGGCATTGACCAGGATCGGCTGGGCCTGGGTCACGGCTGTTTCCGCCGCGTTGTTCATGCTGGTTTCCAGTTGCGTCACCTGGTCACCCATGCCGAACATTTTCAGCTTGTCGGCGACTTTGCCGAGTTTGCCCGGCAGGCCGATTTTCACTTCGGGGTTGTTGCTGAAACCGCCGGGGGTGCCCAGTTGTTTCACCGCGATCTGCGCGCCTTGGGTGAGGGCGTCCTTGAGGCCGCCGCTGGCGTCGCCCTGGGACAGGCTGCCAAGGTCCAGGGCCATGGCGTTGGCACCGAGCAACAGGCCAGCGCACAGGGCCGTCAGGCGAAGGGAGTTACGGAGCATGGAGGCTTCCTTATGTTCGAATTCAGTGGGTCGCGGCATCAACGCGCAGACGCAGAGGCTGAGGGTCCTGCCCGTTGAGTTGCACGGTGTGCCGCTCGGTGGTGATAAACAGTAGCTTGCCCTCCAGTTCGATGCGAGCACTCACCGAATAACTGTGGCCAGGCTTGACCTGCGCCGGGTCATAGCTGAGGTGGAACGGCAATGGCACCTGGCCTTTGACCGGGCCTTTCTGTTCGGCCAGGGTCACGGCCGGGGCGTCCGCCAGCGAGACGTCCTGCAGGGTGACGCTCAAGGTGGCCGTCGGTGGCAGGGCGATGCGTTGCAGGTAGAACACTTCGCCGTCAAGGCTGGCTTTCGGGGCAGGGCTCATGGATTGGCAGGCTCCGAGCAGGGCGGTGAGACCCAGGAGAATGATCTTTTTCATGGTGTCGCTCCTTGTAAACAGCGCCAGCATTCCACTGGCGCCTCAATCAATTTAGTGGGTTTCTTCCGGGGCCGCCGGTTGTTCGGCTGCTCCGTCCACTCGATGCAGCGCCACCTGGCGGATCGACAGGCGAATCTCGGCGGGCAGCACGCGTTTGGCGGCGCCTTCGGCCAACTCGCCGAGCAGGTCGTGGTAGCTCAACTTGCCGGCCTCGTCGCGACGCAGTACATCCTGCTCCAGCAAGGTCTGAATAAAATGTCGGAAAAGGCTCTTATCGAAGAACTCCGGCGCATTGAGGCCGTGCAGGATCGACAGGCGCTGGGCCATGATCGTGCACAGGTCTTCCAGTTCTTCGGCGCTGATGCTGTTCTGACCGCTGTTGAGCAGCAGCGAGATGGCCATGTAAAAACGCTGCAGGGTCTGGGCGATGCTCTTGGACAGCAGGGTCAGCAACACAAAGTGCCGTGAACTCGGTGCCGGACGCAGGTACAGGTCTTTTTCAAAGCGCAGCAGGCCTTGTTCGACGAACGCTTCGAGCCATTGGTCGATGACCGCGTCAAGTTCTTCCAGCGACCAGCGGATAAACAACTCCGATTGCAGGTACGGATACAGCGCGTGGGTGTAGCGCAGGATCTGCTCGCGGCTCATGCGCGAACTGCTCTGGAAGAAACTCGCCAGCAACGCCGGCAGGGCGAAGATGTGCAGCACGTTGTTGCGGTAGTAGGTCATCAGGACGGCGTTCTGCTCGTCCAGGTACAGGATCTTGCCCAGGGCATCGCTTTGTTCCGACAGCAGGTCCATGTCCTTGACGTGCTTGATCAAGGCCTGGCCGTCGCCTTCCGGCAGGGTGGTGTGCGGTGAGTAGGGCACACGGCGCAGCAGCGCCAGGTACAGGTCCAGCTGGCGAGCCATGGCTTGCTCGTCCAGGGCCAGGCGCGTGGTGGACAGCAGCGCCAGGGCCACCAGGTTCACCGGGTTCACCGCCGCGGCTTCGTTCAAGTGGCGCGCCACCTGTTCGCCGAGGCGGTTGGTGGTTTCGTTGAGCCACGCCGGTTTGTAGTTAGGCCCCAGTTCCTGGGCGCGCCAGTCGGGTTGTTCATGGTCAAGGAACTCGGCCAGCTTGATCGGCTCGCCGAAGTTGACCGCGACCTGGCCGAAACGCTGCTTGAGCGCGCCGACCACTTTGAAAATATCGAAGATCGACTCTTTTTTCTTGCTCGCGCCGCGCAGTTCGCCCAGGTAGGTGCGGCCTTCAAGCACGCGCTCGTAGCCGATGTATACGGGGACAAACACGATGGGCATGCGTGAGGAGCGCAGGAAACTGCGCAGGGTAATCGCCAGCATCCCGGTTTTCGGTTGCAGCATGCGCCCGGTGCGCGAGCGTCCGCCCTCGACGAAGTACTCCACCGGGAAACCCTTGGTGAACAAGGTGTGCAGGTATTCGTTGAACACCGAGGTGTACAGCGGGTTGCCCTTGAAGGTGCGGCGCATGAAAAACGCACCGCCCCGGCGCAGCAGGCTGCCGATCACCGGCATGTTCAGGTTGATGCCGGCGGCGATGTGCGGTGGGGTCAGCCCGTTCTTGAACAGCAGGTACGAGAGCAGCAGGTAGTCGATATGGCTGCGGTGGCAGGGCACATAGATCACTTCATAACCCTGGGCGACCTTTTGCACACCCTCGATGTTATTGACCTTGATACCGTCGTAGATCTTGTTCCAGAACCAGCTCAGCACCACTTCCAAAAAGCGGATCGCGGTGTAGGTGTAGTCCGAGGCAATTTCGTTGCCATAGCGCAGGGCTTGGGCCTTGGCTTTTTCCGGGCTGATTTTTTCGCGCTCGGCTTCATCAAAAATGGCCTGGCGTACCAGCGGCATGTTGACCAGGCCCTTCACCAGGTTGCGGCGGTGGGACAGGTCGGGGCCGATCACGGCGGTCTTGAGGTTACGAAAGTGCACACGCAGGATGCGCTGGGCCATCCGCACAGTGCGTTCGTGCCCTTTATTGTGCTCGATCAATTCACGCAGGTTGATAGGCGCGGAGAATTGCACACGGGTCTTGCGACCCAGTATCAGAATGCTCAACAACCGGCGCAGACGCCCGGTGACGGCCCAGCTGTCGGCAAACAGCAGCTTCCACGGGCTGGACTCGCTCTCGGGCGACTGGCCCCAGAACACGCTGACCGGAATGATTTGTGCATTCTCTTCGGCATGTTCGGTCAGCGTGTTGACCAGGCGGGTCAGGGTCGGCGGCGCGCCGCGCTTGTCCTGGCGGCCGAGCCAGTCGGGCTCCGGCGTGAGGTAGAAGAACGCCGCGGGTTCCATCAGCGGGCCGACCGATACCGGCAGCACCGGGCGTGGCAGGCCGGCTTTGGTGCACTCGGCGTCGACCACGGCCAACTCGGTGAGCGAGGGCGATTGCAGGACGTAGAACACCGGCCGGCTGCGGTCCAGGTTAAGGGTTAGGGACGACTGGTTGATCGTCTCCGAGCGGACCCAGAGGTACAACAGTCGGCGCAAGGTGCCAAATACCAGACGGCGGAACGGGGAGCGGGTCATAGGCGAGCTGCTTGAAGTGGAAAAAACCGAGCAGGCGCTCGGGCCGGTAGTGTGCCGTATTCGCCGAAAATCGGCAAAAAAGCAGCGATGTAAACTTGAGTTGATCGTTTTTGAGCCTGTCTTATACTCGGCAGTTCAACGCGAAACGGCTCAACAATAAAAAAACGACGTGGGAGTAAAACAGATGGCAGAGCGCGAAACCGGCAATGTGAAGTGGTTCAACGATGCAAAGGGCTATGGCTTTATCCAGCGCGAAGACGGCAAGGATGTGTTTGTACACTACCGCGCCATTCGCGGCGAAGGCCACCGCTCGTTGGCCGAAGGCCAGCAGGTGGAATACGCGGTTGTGAGCGGTGAGAAGGGGTTGCAGGCGGAGGATGTGGTCGGCCTGTAAGGCCGAGCGGCAAGTGTCAAGCTACAAGCTGCAAGCGCTTTGACTTGTAGCTTGTAGCTTGTAGCTGCTTTTAAGCTGTTTTCCAGGTGATCTCTTCTTCCCCATCAACGCTTATGCGCATCCAGCGATCAGCGCTTTCCTCACCTTCCTCTTCGACCCATGTCCCCGGTGCGCAGCGCACTTCCACATTCAGTGCGGCAAAGGCGGCGCGGGCGCAGGCGATGTCGTCGTCCCACGGAGTCTGGTCGCTTTCCAGGTACAGGCTGTTCCATTTGCCGACGGCCTTTGGCAACCAGGTGACGGGCACATTGCCGGCCTTGCACTTGTAGGTCTGGCCCTTCTGGACCCAGTCGGTGCATGGGCCCAAGGCAGCGCCCAGCCAGGCGGCAATGGCCTTGTAGTCGACGTCGGCGTCCTTCAGGTAAATCTCGATATCGGGTTGGCGCATGGATGTTCCTCGTTGCGGGATTCGAAAATCCATTCGCGGATGTAGAAAGTCGGTTATTGAAGCACGAAATAATCGTAGCGCATCGACACGGTGACCTGCAGCGGCTCGGCGGCCTCGATCACCTCGGCGCGGCGCTCGGCACTGGCACGCCAGCCATGGGGTGTCATGGCCAGCAGGTTGGCGCGGTCGCTGGGCTTGGCCAGGCTCAATGTGAACTCCAGGGTTTCGCTGTGCGCCAGGCTCATGCCCTGTGGCACCAGGGCCAGGTGCTTATCGTCGGTGTACTCGCGCACTTCGTCGTACAGCCGCTCGCGCAATTGCATCAGATGGCCGCGGGTGGGGCCAACCTTCATCAAGCCGCCGCCGGGGCTGAGCAGGCGCTTGGCCTCCTGCCAGTCCAACGGGCTGAACACACTGGCGAGGAACTGGCAGCTGGCATCGGCCAAGGGCACGCGGGCCATGCTGGCGATCAACCAGGTCAGCGCCGGGTTGCGCTTGCAGGCGCGCTTGACGGCCTCCTTGGAGATATCCAGTGCATAGCCGTCGGCGTGGGGCAGGGCGTCGGCGATTTGCGCGGTGTAGTAACCCTCGCCACAGCCGATGTCTACCCAGCGCTGCGGCGCGCGCTCGGCCGCCAGTTCCGCCAGGCGCCTGGCCACCGGGGCGTAGTGCCCGGCGTTAAGGAAGTCGCGGCGTGCCTCGACCATGGCCAGGTTGTCGCCCGGATCGCGGCTGTTTTTGTGCTGCACCGGCAGCAGGTTCAGGTAACCCTGGCGCGCACGGTCAAAACGGTGCCCGGCCGGGCACGCCACGCCATTGTCCACCGCGTTGAGCGGGGCGCTGCAAAGGGGGCAAGCGAGCATCAGGCGAGCAACTTGATCAGGGTCTGGTAGTAGATTTCGGTCAGCACATCGAGGTCGCTGGCGAGGATGCGCTCGTTGACCTGATGGATCGTCGCGTTGACCGGGCCCAGCTCGACCACCTGGGTGCCGAGGGTGGCGATGAAACGCCCGTCCGAGGTGCCGCCGCTGGTGGACGCCTGGGTTTCGCGACCGGTGATCGCCTTGATGCTGGCCGATACGGCGTCGAGCAACGCGCCCGGTTCGGTGAGGAACGGCAGGCCCGACAGTGCCCACTCAACGTGCCAGTCCAAGCCATGCTTGTCGAGAATCGCCGCGACGCGCTGTTGCAGGCCTTCGACGGTGGATTCGGTGGAGAAGCGGAAGTTGAACACCGCCGTCAGGTCGCCGGGAATCACGTTGGTGGCGCCGGTGCCGGCATTGAGGTTGGAAATCTGGAAGCTGGTCGGCGGAAAGAATGTGTTGCCGTTGTCCCAATGCTCCGCGGCCAATTCGGCCAAGGCCGGCGCAGCCAGATGAATCGGGTTCTTCGCCAGGTGCGGGTAGGCCACATGGCCTTGTACGCCGCGCACGGTCAGGGTGGCACCGAGGGAACCACGGCGGCCGTTCTTGACCACATCGCCCACCAGGGTGGTGCTCGATGGTTCGCCGACGATGCACCAGTCCAGGCGCTCCTTGCGTGCGGCCAGGCGTTCGATCACGGCTTTGGTGCCGTGGTGCGCCGGGCCTTCTTCATCGCTGGTGATCAGGAAAGCGACCGAACCCTTGTGGTCCGGGTAGTCGGTGACGAAACGCTCCGCGGCCACCAGCATGGCCGCCAGGCTGCCTTTCATGTCGGCGGCGCCACGC
The DNA here is from genome assembly GCF_036688725.1 of Pseudomonas lactucae. Classification (NCBI taxonomy): domain Bacteria; kingdom Pseudomonadati; phylum Pseudomonadota; class Gammaproteobacteria; order Pseudomonadales; family Pseudomonadaceae; genus Pseudomonas; species Pseudomonas lactucae. The sequence continues at coordinate 60,377 of NZ_JAQQPT010000012.1, forward strand.
CCGCAGAGCATGCCGTTTTCGTCGATCAGCGCGTCGAACGGATCGTTTTGCCAGGCCTGCACCGGGCCGGTCGGTACCACGTCGGTGTGGCCGGCAAAACACAGCACCGGGCCTTCGTGCTTGCCGTGGGTGGCCCAGAAGTTATCCACCTCGAAGATGCGCATCGGCTCCAGCGCAAAACCAGCGTCGCCCAGGCGCTGCATCATCAGCTTCTGGCAATCGGCGTCGATCGGCGTGACCGACGGGCGACGGATCAGGTCGATGGCAAGTTGAAGGGTCGGCGAAAGGTCGGCATGGGCCGTCATGGGAAAACTCCGGAAAGCATGTTTGGAAGAGCAGGGCGGGCAGACAAAACGGCCGTTATCTTATAGCAAAACGGCGGCCAGAGGCCGCCGTTTAGTGCATTGCGCAAGTTTTAACTGGCCGGTGCGGGCTCAGGTGCCGGTGCCGGTTTCGGCAGCGACGACAGGAACGCCATGATCAACGCCGCCACGTACGGCAGCGACTGCACCAGCAGCATCACCACCCAGAAGCGCATGTCGTTGCTCGGCAGGCCCTGCACCAGGTAGATCCCCAGCGCCGCGCCCCACAACAGCAGCATGATGAACATTTCTTCGCGGGCTTCGGAAATGGCCACCCAGAAGCCGTGGTTATCCGCGTTTTTCGGTGTACGAAAGAACGGAATACTGGTGGTGAAGAAGCCATACAGCACCGCCTTGGCGATGGTGTGGGACAGCGCCAGCCCGGCCAGGGCCGCGCAGAATGCGTCCTTGAGGTTCACGCCTACCGCACGGCGGTACAGAAAGATGATCTTGCCCACCTTGAACACGAACAGCGCCAAGGGCGGGATCGCGAAAATCAGCAGCGGCGGGTCGACCCGCGTCGGCACGATGATCATCGCCGCCGACCACAACAGCGCGCCGACGGTGAAGAAAATGTTCATGCCATCGGCCACCCACGGCAACCAGCCCGCCAGGAAGTGATAGCGCTGGCCGCGGGTCAGCTCGGTGTCTTTGCCGCGCAACAGGCTGGCAGTGTGCCGCTTGATGATCTGGATCGCGCCATAGGCCCAGCGGAAACGCTGTTTCTTGAAGTCGATAAAGGTATCCGGCATCAGGCCCTTGCCGTAGCTGTCGTGGTAATACGCCGCCGACAGACCTTTCTCGAATACCCGCAGGCCAAGTTCGGCGTCTTCACAGATACACCAGTCGGCCCAGCCCAGTTCTTCGAGCACTGAGCGGCGGGTCATGGTCATGGTGCCGTGCTGGATGATCGCGTCGCGGTCGTTGCGGGTGACCATGCCGATATGGAAGAAGCCTTTGTATTCCGCGTAGCAAAGCTTCTTGAAGGTGCTTTCGTTCTGGTCGCGGTAATCCTGCGGCGACTGCACCACGGCGATTTTCGGGTCGGCGAAGTGCGGCACCATGTGCTTGAGCCAGTTGGGCGATACGCAGTAGTCCGAGTCGATCACTGCGATCACTTCGGCATCCTTGGCGGTGTGCGGGATCAGGTAGTTCAACGCACCGCCCTTGAAACCGGCCAGGGGCGCGACGTGGAAGAACTTGAAGCGCGGGCCCAGGGTTTCGCAGTAGTCGCGCACCGGTTCCCAAACCGCCGGGTCCTTGGTGTTGTTGTCGATGATCAGGACTTCGTAGTCCGGATAGTCGAGGGCGGCCAGGGCGTCGAGGGTCTGTTTGACCATCTCCGGCGGTTCGTTGTAGCACGGCACGTGGATCGATACTTTCGGGCGGTAGTCCGAATCCCCTTCAACCGGCAGGAATTCGCGGCGGCGCTTGTGGGTCCACACCGCTTCGGCCAGTTCATGGGCTTCGGTGAGCAGCACGATAAACACGCCCAGGGCGCCGAGCGCCAAGAGGATGCCCACGGTGACACTGAACCAGGTGCTGTATTGCTGACTGTAGTCGTAGCCGATCCACACCAGCACCGAACCGCACAGGAACGCGATAAACGTCAGGAAGGTACGGCCACGTTGGCGCAGGGCCGAGCCGTCGATCATCAGCAGGGTCAGCGACAGCAGCGCGAGCACCACCGAACCGATGGCCAGTACACGCCATTGGGGGATTGCGACGACGGGACCTTCAAAATTGAATTTCTGCTGGCGCGCGGCGTTGAATACGCCCCAATAGGCACCGGCCGAGCCTTCATCACTGACTTTCCACGGCTGATCGAAAGCCTCGATCACGAAGTAGTTGTAGCCCTGGCGATTGAGCTTGTTCACCAGTGTGCGCAGGTAAATCGCCTGGTCCGCCGGGGACGCTTCATTCCCGCCGCGCATGCGCCCGTTACTTGGCCAGCCTACTTCCGACAGCAGCAGCGGTTTTTTCGGGAACAGTTTCTTCAGGTCCCTGGCACGGTCGAGTACATATTGGCCGGCCTTGTCCATCGGGATGAACTCCCAAAACGGCAGGATGTGCGCGGCGATCAGGTCGACGTGCTTGGCCAGTTGCGGGTTCTTTTCCCAGATGTGCCACTGCTCGGAGGTCGTGACCGGTACTTTGACGGCGGCGCGCACGCGGTCCAGCAGCACGATCAGTGCCTCTGGGGTGATCTCTTCACGGAACAGCGCTTCGTTACCGACCACCACCCGCACGACACTGCGCGAGCTGTTGGCAATTTCGATGGCACGTTGGATTTCGCGTTCGTTGCGCTCCAGGTCCGGGCTGATCCAGATCCCGAGGGTCACGCGCAGGCCGAACTCTTCCGCCAGCTTGGGGATGTCCCCCAGGGTGCCGTCGACCGAATAGGTACGGATGTTGTCCGTCAGCTTGCTCATGATTGCCAGGTCCTGACGCATCTGCTCGTCAGTGGGGTACTGCTCTTTTTGCGGGTACTGGCCTTGCTGGAACGGCGAGTAGGAAAACCCCGAGATCTGCTCAGGCCAGTTGGGAGCGGTGACCGGGCGGTTGATCAGCGCCCAGAAGCCGGTGAACAGTGCGGCAATTGCCAGCACCACCACCAGGTTGAGTCCAAATTTACGCGATGCCATGGTTATGTCGGGTTCCAAAAGGTGTGGAACGAAAAGAGGTGCCGGCCTGCGCCGAACGGCGCGCATCCTACACCGGCCTTTCCCTGACCGTACAGCAAGCAGAGAAAAACCGGACATTGGGCAGCGAAAGTACATCTAAGTTCTTAACTTGTAGCTTAAAACTTGTCGCCGCGTAGCCCATAATGCGCGCCGGTTTTTGGGGTAATGGTCATGAGTACAGAAGATACGCGGTTTGCAGGCGTCGCCCGCTTGTATGGCATTGAAGGCCTGGAACGCTTGAAAGCGGCCCATGTGGCGATCGTCGGCGTCGGCGGCGTTGGCTCCTGGGCGGCGGAAGCCATGGCGCGCTGCGGCGTGGGCGAGATTTCGCTGTTTGACCTGGACGATGTCTGCGTCAGCAACAGCAACCGCCAATTGCATGCCCTGGACAGCACCGTGGGCAAGCCCAAGGTCGAGGTGATGGCCGAACGCCTGCGGGGCATCAACCCGGATTGCACAGTGCATGCAGTGGCGGATTTCGTGACCCGCGACACCATGGCCGAGTACATCACTGCGAATATCGACTGCGTGATTGACTGTATCGACGCGGTCAACGCCAAGGCCGCGCTGATTGCCTGGTGCAAGCGCCGCAAGATCCAGATCATCACCACCGGCGGTGCCGGCGGACAGATCGACCCCACATTGATCCAGGTGTGCGACCTGAACCGCACCTTCAACGACCCGCTGGCCTCGAAAGTGCGTTCCACGTTGCGTCGCGACTACGGTTTCTCGCGCACCGTGACCCGTCATTACAGCGTGCCGTGCGTTTTTTCCACCGAACAGCTGCGCTATCCCAAGCCGGACGGCAGCATCTGTTTGCAGAAGAGTTTTGTCGGCGACGGGGTGAAGCTCGACTGTGCCGGTGGGTTTGGCGCGGTGATGATGGTCACCGCGACCTTTGGCATGGTGGCGGCGACCAAGGCGGTGGACAAGATTGTGGCTGGGGTGCGCCGGCCTTCAGAGCGGGTCAAACCCGCCTGAATTTCAGCACCTCCCACATTTAGATTTGTGTACGGCTCAACTCGCGCATGCGCTGCAGGACTGCATTCAAGCCGTTGCTTCTGGACGGCGACAGCTGGCGCGAAAGCCCCAGTTGATTGAACCAGTCAGGCAAGTCGACCGCTTGCAACTCAGCCGCCGACAACCCATTGACTCGCGCCAGCAACAACGCCACCAACCCTCGAATCATCCGCGCATCGCTGCTGGCAGCAAACTGCCAACGGCCTTCCAGCAGGCGGCCGACCAGCCACACCAGGCTCTCGCAGCCCTGCACCAGGTTGGCCTCGATCTTATCCTCGTCCGCCAACACCGGCAGGCGCTCTCCCCACTGCATCAGCAGGCGGGCGCGTTGCTCCCAACCGCCAACCGTCTGGAAGGTGTGCAGCGCAGTCACTGCGTCTGTCGGCAGGCTCATCGCAGCATATCCAGCGTGTGATCCAGCGCGTCAAAGAACCGCTCCACATCGGCTGAGTCGTTGTACAGGGCCAGCGATACGCGTATCGCCCCGGAGAGGTTCATCTGCTTGAGCAGTGGCATCGCGCAATGATGGCCGGCGCGCACGGCAATGCCTTGGTCCGCCAGCAGGTAGGCGAGGTCGGCATTGTGCAGGTTCTCGACGGTGAAGCTCACCAGCGCCACTTGCGGCGAGCCCAGCACCCGCAGGCCATTGCGTGCTCTTAGCCCGCGCAGCAGGTAGTCATGCAGCGCTGCCTCATGGGCGATTACCGCCTGCTGATCCAGCGAACTCAGGTAATCCAGGCTGGCGCCCAAACCGATCACACCGGCAATTGGTGGGGTACCGGCCTCGAAGCCCAGCGGCGCAGGGCGGAAGCTCGCGCTGTGGTAGTCGGCCTGTTGCACCATCTCGCCGCCGAACTGCCAGTGGCGCAGGTGGTGCAGGGCTTCCTTGCGGCCATACAGCACGCCGACGCCGTCCGGCCCGTAGAGCTTGTGGCTGGAAAATACATAAAAGTCGCAGCCCAGCGCCTGCACATCGTGGCGGCCATGGACGATGCCTTGGGCACCATCGATCACGCTCAGCGCGCCATGGGCCTTGGCCAGGGCGAGTAAGGCCTCCAGGGGTTGCCAGGTGCCGAGGACATTGGAGAGTTGGCTCACCGCCAGCAGCCGTGTGCGCGAGCCGATCAATTCGGCGGCCGCATTCAGGTCGATCACGCCGTCATCGTCCAGCGGCAATACCACCAGTTTCAGCGCATGACGTTTGGCCAGTTGCTGCCAGGGCAGCAGGTTGGCGTGGTGTTCCAGGGCGCTGATGACAATCTCATCGCCCGCATTGAATAGATGCTCAAGGCCATAAGCCAAGAGGTTCAGCGCTGACGTCGCGCCGTGGGTAAACACGATCTGCCCCGTGTCGCCTGCATTCAACCACTGCGCAGCCTTGCTGCGGCTGTCCTCGAAGGCTTGGGTCGCATGCGCCCCCGGCAAATGCTGGGCCCGGTGCACATTGGCTGCGCCATTGGCGTAGTAATGACTGATGGCATCCAGCAGGACCTGGGGTTTTTGCGTGGTGGCGGCGTTGTCCAGATAGGTCTGGTCTTGCCGTTGCAGGGTGGCGATGGCCGGAAAGTCGGCGCGCCAGGGGGAGGGCACAAGCATGGTGGTCAAGACTCGTATGAACGGGCCGTCCCCTGAAGGCGCGGCCCGTTAGTGGCATCGAGTGGCTGCTTAGTTGTGAGCGTGCAGCGCTTCGTTCAGTTCGATGGCCGATTTGTGGGTTTTGCATTCCACGGCACCGGTCTCGGAGTTGCGGCGGAACAGCAGGTCCGGCTGGCCGGCCAGTTCACGCGCCTTGACCACCTTGACCAGTTGGTTCTTCTCGTCCAGCAGTGCGACCTTGGTGCCGGCGGTGACGTACAGGCCCGACTCCACGGTGTTGCGGTCGCCCAGCGGAATACCGATACCGGCGTTGGCGCCGATCAGGCAGCCTTCGCCGACCTTGATCACGATGTTGCCGCCGCCCGACAGGGTGCCCATGGTGGAGCAACCGCCGCCCAGGTCCGAGCCCTTGCCGACGAATACGCCCGCCGATACACGACCTTCGATCATGCCCGGGCCTTCGGTGCCAGCGTTGAAATTGACGAAACCTTCGTGCATCACGGTGGTGCCTTCGCCCACATAGGCGCCCAGGCGCAGACGGGCGGCATCAGCGATACGCACGCCGGCCGGCACCACGTAGTCGGTCATTTTCGGGAACTTGTCCACCGAAAACACTTCCAGCAGGTCGCCACGCAGGCGTGCTTCCAGCTGGCGTTCGGCCAGTTCATTGATGTCGATCGCGCCCTGGCTGGTCCAGGCCACGTTCGGCAACTGCGGGAACACACCGGCCAGGCTCAGGCCGTGCGGCTTGACCAGGCGATGCGACAGCAGGTGCAGCTTGAGGTAGGCCTCGGGCGTGGAGGTCAGCGCGGCGTCTTCGGCCAGCAGGGTGGCGACCAGCGGCGTGTGGCTTTCGGCCAGGCGGCTCAGCAGGGCGGCCTGGGCTGCGTCGACGCCTTTGAGCGCATCGGCCATTTGCAGCGCCTGAGTCACGGTGAAGGTGATGGCCTGGTTGCCTTCGGTGTAACCCAGGATAGGTGCGATAGCCGCGACGATTTCAGCCGGCGGGTTGAGCAACGGTTGTGCGTAAAACACTTCCAGCCAAGCACCTTGGCGGTTCTGAGTGCCGACGCCGAAGCCCAGGCTGAACAGGGAATGGGACATGCTGTTACCTCTACAAAAATGGGGAAGGGCTGGCCTACTTGAGGGCCGCCGAATAAGTATCTGGCTTGAAGCCAATCAGGGTTCTGTCACCGAGATCAAGCACCGGGCGCTTGATCATCGAAGGTTGTGCGAGCATCAATTCAATGGCTTTCGACTGATCGAGATCGGCTTTGCGTTCGTCTTCGAGTTTGCGAAAGGTGGTGCCCGCACGGTTCAAAACCACCTGCCAACCGTGCTCGTTGCACCATTGGGTCAAGTGTTCGCGGTCGATACCGGCCGTTTTGTAGTCATGGAACTCATAGTTCACCGCGTGCTCATCGAGCCAGGTGCGCGCCTTTTTCATGGTGTCGCAGGCTTTTATGCCGAAAAGGTGCAAGGTTTTGCTTGAAGCGGTCAAGGAATTGCCCCCTTTTGGACGGATGAAAACTAAAGGTTACGGATTATGCCACGACCAGCGGCTTTGGGTGCCGCTCGTCCTGCGCCGTGCGACTTTTGTGCAAAAGCCACCGCATGGCATCGCCGGGTAATATGGCTCGGTAATATGGCACTTCAACGACCAGTTGTTGCCTGATGTGTGTCTTTGCAAGTCGATTGTCCGAGAACCCCGCGTTATGCAAACCGCCTATACCGTTCTTATCCTGCTGATGCTGGTCAGCGTTTCGCGTCTGGTTGGGCGTGTGATTGCGCTTCCGTTGCCGCTGGTGCAGATTGCCGCCGGCGCGCTGCTGGCCTGGCCCACGCTTGGGCTGCATGTGGCGCTGGACCCGGAGTTGTTTCTGTTTCTGTTCCTGCCGCCGTTGCTGTTCTCCGACGGATGGCGCATGCCCAAGCGCGAGTTGTGGCGACTCAGAGGCCCGATCCTGACGTTGGCGGTGGGGCTGGTGCTGTTTACCGTGGTGGGGGCCGGTTACTTCATCCATTGGCTGTTGCCGACGATCCCCTTGCCGGTGGCTTTCGCGTTGGCCGCCGTGTTGTCGCCGACGGATGCCGTGGCGGTGTCGGCCATTTCCCAGAACCGTTTGCCCACCCCGCTGATGCACATGCTCCAGGGCGAAGCGTTGATGAATGACGCGTCGGGCCTGGTGACGTTCAAGTTCGCCTTGGTCGCGGCGTTGACCGGGGTGTTTTCCCTGGCGGATGCGAGCCTGACCTTCGTGCTGGTGGCGGTGGGTGGCCTGGCGGTCGGTGTGGCGTTGAGCTGGCTGGTCGGCCGCTTGCGCGCCTGGATGATCGCGCGCGGTTGGGACGACCCGGCGACCCATGTGGTGTTCATGTTACTGCTGCCGTTTGCTGCCTATGTGTTGGCTGAGCGTTTGGGTGCCTCGGGGATTTTGTCGGCGGTCGCTGCTGGGATGATGCAGAGCTGGCTCGACCTGCTGCCACGCCAGACCAGTACGCGCCTGCTCAATCGCAGTGTGTGGTCGTTGTTGGAGTTTGCCTTCAATGGCTTGATCTTCCTGCTGCTGGGCCTGCAATTGCCGGACATTATCAAGGCTGTGGTGAGCCATGAACCGACGCTTTGGCCAACGCTTTTCTATCGCTGCCTGGAGGTGGTCGCGATCTTCCTGGTACTGGTGGTGCTGCGGTTTATCTGGGTACAGAGTATCTGGAGGCTGTCGGGATTGTTGCGTCGCCTGCGTGGGAAAAGTGAGCTGACGCTGGTACCTACCGCCCGATCCTGTTGGCTCTTGACGGTCGGCGGGGTGCGCGGTGCGGTGACATTGGCGGGTGTGATGTCGGTGCCTTTGTTGCTGGCGCCTGGCAAAGACTTTCCTGAGCGCGATCTGCTGATCTTTATTGCGGCCGGCGTGATCCTGCTTTCACTGGTCTGCGCCTGCATTGCCTTGCCGTTGTTACTGCGCGGTCTCGAAAAGAGCCCCGATGAAAAGCGCCATAACGAAGTGCGCGAGGCGTGGAAAAAGACCGCCGTGGCAGCGATTCACGCGCTGGAGGTCGAAGAACCGGCTGAATCGGAAATGTCCGACGCCGCCCAGGCGGCATTGGCGACCGAACTCAAGGCGCGGCTGATGTCGGAGTATCGTCATCAGTTGGAGGTGTTCAACGATTCGGCCGAAGCCCAGGCACTGGCGCGGCAGATGGACCTGCTTGAGCGAAAACTGCGGCTGAAGGCCCTGCGCGCGCAACGGTTGGAGCTATATAGCTTGAGCCGTCATCACCAGATCGGTGATGACGTTTTGCGGGAGGTGCTGGCGGAGCTGGATATGAGTGAGGCGAACCTGGGGCCACTGAAATGACCCGGTTGCTTACCGGCGACGCTGAATAAAGTCCCGAATCCGCTCAGCCGCTTCGACGCACTCGGCCAGCGGCGCAACCAGCGCCAGGCGCACGCGACCGGCCCCCGGGTTAGCGCCATCCACCTCGCGCGACAGGTACGAGCCCGGCACGACGGTCACGTGCTCTTCCACGAACAAGTCGCGGCAAAAGGCGGTATCGTCGCCGTTCACATTTGGCCACAGGTAGAACCCGCCGTCGGGGTGTTGCACATCCAGCACCGGCTTGAGGATTGCCAGCACGGCGTCGAATTTCTCGCGGTACAGGTCGCGGTTGGCCTGTACGTGAGCTTCATCCTGCCACGCGGCAATGCTCGCCAGCTGGGTTTGCACCGGCATCGCACAGCCGTGGTAGGTGCGGTATAGCAGGAAGGCCTTGAGAATGTCCGCGTCGCCGGCCACGAACCCGGAGCGCAGCCCCGGGAGGTTGGAGCGCTTGGACAGGCTGTGGAACACCACGCAACGCTTGAAGTCCTGGCGACCCAGTTCGACGCAGGCGCTCAGCAGGCCCGGTGGCGGGGTTTGTTCATCGAAGTACAGTTCGCTGTAGCACTCGTCGGCGGCGATGACGAAATCGTATTCGTCGGCCAGGGCGATGAGTTTTTTCAGGGTCTCGACCGGGATCAGTGCGCCGGTCGGGTTGCCAGGGGAGCACAGGAACAGGATCTGGCAGCGTTTCCAGATGTCCGGCGAAACCGCATCGAAATCCGGGTTGAAGCCGTTTTCGTCCAGGCACGGCAGGTAGTGCGGCTTGGCCCCGGCCAGGAACGCGGCGCCTTCATAGATTTGGTAGAAGGGGTTCGGGCTGACTACCAGTGCATCGTCGTCACGGTTGACCACGGTCTGGGTGAAGGCGAACAGCGCTTCACGGGTGCCATTGACCGGCAGGATGTTGCGCGCCGGGTCCAGCCAGCCCTTGGGCACGTTGAAGCGGCGTTCGCACCAGGCACCGATAGCTTCGCGCAGGGCCGGGATGCCCAGGGTGGTGGGGTACACCGCCATCTGGTCGAGGTTGCTGCTCAGTGTCTCGGCCACGAAGGTTGGCGACGTGTGCTTGGGCTCGCCGATGGACAGCGCAATCGGGCGCTTGTCCGGGTTGGGTGTGACGCTGCCGAGCAGGGCACGCAGTTTCTCGAACGGGTAGGGCTGCAACTGGTTCAGGGCGTTGTTCATCGAAAGTCTCGTTCAAATTCGCTAGAAAGCATGCGGTCTGCTGGGTGTAGAAGAGCTCACAAACCGGGTATTCAAATAGTCAGGCGCGTCAGCTCAACGCCGGGTTCCTGGGTCACGCTCAACTGTTGCACGATCGCTTCCTGCAGGCGCAGGCACAGCTCCGGGTCGGACAGCGGCTGGTTATCGGCATCGGTGATGAAGAACACGTCTTCCACCCGTTCGCCCAAGGTTGCAATCTTGGCATTCTGCAACGACAGATCGAACTCCAGGAAGATCCCGCCAATGCGCGCCAGCAAGCCTGGACGGTCCGGGGCGCTGAGTTCCAGCACCGTGACCGGGCGCTGTGCATCGTTGGAAATGGTCACCTGGGGCGCAAAGGCAAAGTGCTTGAGCTGGCGCGGCACCCGGCGCTGGATGATGGTCGGGTAGTCATCCGGGTTGCGCAGCGCTTCGGTGAGGCCTTCGCGGATCTTTTTCACCCGCGCCGGGTTGTCGCCGATGGACTCGCCTTCGGTGTCGAGCACAATGTAAGTGTCGAGGGTGAACTGGCTGCTGGACGTAATGACCCGAGCGTCATGGATGTTCAGGTTGAGCTGGTCCATGGCTGCCACCGTCACGGCGAAGAAGTCGTGCTGGTCGGGTGCATAGATGAAGATCTGCGTGCCGCCCTCGAACTCGCGCTGGGTGGTTTCCTTGATCAACACCAGCGGGCCGCCATCGGCCGGCTGTTGCAGGATTGCATCAGTGTGCCAGGCCACATCGCCGGCGGTGTGACGCAGGAAGTAATCGTCACCCAGCTGCGACCACAATTGCTCGACGTCGTCCGGGTCGTTGCCGCCGCGCACCAGAATATCCAGCGCCGCGCTTTGGGTGCGGCGGATCTGCTCTTCGCGGTCCACCGGGTTTTCCAGGCCGCGACGCAGGGCGCGCTTGGTCTCGGTATACAGCTGGCGCAAGAGGCTGGCGCGCCACGAGTTCCACAGCGTCGGGTTGGTGGCGTTGATGTCGGAGACGGTCAGCACGTACAGGTAGTCGAGGCGGGTTTCGTTGCCGACGATCTGCGCGAAGTCGTGGATCACCTGCGGGTCGGACAAGTCCTTGCGCTGGGCGGTGGTCGACATGACCAGGTGGTTCTGCACCAGCCAGACGATCAGGCGGCTGTCCCACTGCGGCAACTGGTGGCGCTGGCAGAACGCTTCGGCGTCGACCGCACCGACTTCCGAGTGGTCGCCATGCCGGCCCTTGCCGATGTCGTGGTACAGGCCGGCCAGGTAGATCAGCTCCGGCTTGGGCAGCTTGGCCATCAGCTTACTGGCCAGCGGAAATTTCTCCGACACCTGGGTGTATTGCAGCTTACGCAGATGTTTGATCAGGTTCAGCGTATGCGCGTCCACCGTATAAATGTGGAACAGGTCGTGCTGCATCTGCCCGACGATAAAGCCGAATTCCGGCAGATAACGCCCGAGGATGCCGTAGCGGTTCATGCGGCGCAGGTTGCGGTGGATGCCGATCTTGCACTTGAACAGCTCGATAAACAGGCTGGTGTTGCGAATATCGTTGCGAAAATCATCGTCGATCAGGTGACGGTTTTCCCGCAGCAGGCGAATAGTGTCGGCGCGCACGCCTTTGATTTCCGGCTGCTGGGCCATCAACACGAAGATTTCCAGCATGGCGAACGGGGTGCGGCGGAACACGTTGTCGTTGCGCGCCTCGATATAGCCGTCGTGCAGCTGGAAGCGCGCATTGATCGGCTGCGGCGGCGCTTCGTCTTCGGGGGCCAGGATCACTTCTTCGAAGTGCTGGATGATCAGGTCGCTGAGCTGGGCGATGCTCATGACCACTCGGTAGTACTGCTGCATGAAGCTTTCGATGCTGGTCTTGGCGTCCTCGCTTTCGAAACCCAGCAGGGTCGCGATGGAGCGCTGATGATCGAACAGCAGGCGGTCTTCGGAGCGCCCGGCGAGCATGTGCAGGGCGTAGCGCACCTTCCACAGGAATTCCTGGGACGAGGCCAGCAAGGCGTTTTCGCTCTCCACCAAAAAGCCTTCGCCGGCCAGGGCGCGCAGGTTCAGGGTGCCGTACTGGCGACGGGCGACCCACAAAATCGTCTGGATGTCGCGCAGCCCGCCCGGCGAGCCTTTGACGTTGGGTTCCAGGTTGTATTCGGTGTCGTTGTATTTGTGATGCCGGGTCTTCTGCTCGGCGCGCTTGGCCAGGAAGAAATCCTTGCTGGGCCACATGTGCGCTGTGCTGGTGACCTCGATCATGCGCTGGCGCAGGCGTTCGGGGCCGCAGATGGTGCGGCTTTCCATCAGGTTGGTGACGACCGTCAAGTCGGCGCGGGCTTCTTCGGCGCATTCATCGACCGAGCGCACGCTCTGGCCGACTTCCAGGCCGATGTCCCACAGCAGCGTCAGAAAGCGCTCGATGGAATCGCGAAAGATCTCATGATCGGCGCTGTCCAGCAGGATCAGCAGGTCGATGTCGGAATAGGGGTGCAGTTCGCCCCGGCCGTAGCCGCCGACCGCAACCAGGGCGATATCGGCGTCTTCGCTCCAACTGAACTGTTCCCAGGCCTTTTGCAGGATGTTGTCGACGAACCAGGCACGGTCTTCGATCAGCCGGCGAATGTCCCGGCCACTGCGAAAGCGCTCATCGAGCACCTCGCGGGCTTGGCGGATGGCCTTCTTGAAAGCGGCGATGGGGCTCGCCTTCAGGGCCAGTTCGGCCTGGAACTGGCCACGGTCGAAGAGTTCGGGATCCACCTGGGGCATCGATCGGCTTTCCTTTCTATCTATCAGTCAGTCACAACACGCTGCGGGAAAACCTGGGCAATCCGTCAGGCTGAAACGCGAGGGATCGTGTCATCGGCGCGCAGGGTGAAGATCTCGTAGCCGGTCTCGGTGACCAACAGGGTGTGTTCCCATTGAGCCGAGAGCTTGCGGTCCTTGGTGATGGCGGTCCAGCCGTCGCCCAGCACCTTGGTGTCGGCCTTGCCCTGGTTGATCATCGGCTCGATGGTAAAGGTCATGCCTGCCTTGAGTTCCATGCCGGTGCCGGCGCGGCCATAGTGCAGAATCTGTGGTTCTTCGTGGAATACGGTGCCGATGCCGTGGCCGCAGAAATCGCGCACCACCGAGAAACCGTTCTTTTCGGCGTGCTTCTGGATCACTTCGCCGATATCGCCCAGGCGGCAGCCGGGTTTGACGATCTCGATGGCCTTGTACATGCACTCCTGGGTCACCTGGGACAGGCGCTCGGCCCAGACCGGCACGTTGCCGACGTGGAACATGCGGCTGGTGTCGCCGAAGTAGCGGTCCTTGATCACGGTGACGTCGATGTTCAGGGTGTCGCCATCCTTCAACGGCTTGTCGCCCGGAATGCCGTGGCAGACCACGTGGTTGACCGAGGTGCAGATCGACTTGGGGAAGCCCTTGTAGTTGAGCGGGGCAGGGATAGCCTTCTGCACGTTGACGATGTAGTCGTGGCAGATCTGGTTCAGTTCTTCGGTGGTGACGCCGGGCTTGACGTGTTCGGCGATCATTTCCAGCACGTCGGCAGCCAGTTTGCCGGCAATGCGCATGCCGGCGATGTCTTCGGCGGTTTTCAAACTAACGGTCATACAGGCTCTCTCTAGCGCGACGCGCTGAAATCAATACGGTTTACGGGCGTGCGAAAAAAGGCTGCGGAATTCGCACAAGCCACAAAAAACGCGATTCTACCAGACGCGGACGGTAAACCATGAGCCCCTGACGATCGCTTCTCTCTATAGGGTGGGGTTAAATCCGCTCTATTCAAAGGGTTGCGTAGAGGTCGCGCACGTCAGATGTGATTGCGTGTTTCGTTTTCGCCCTTCGTGTGGTATAAAATGCGCCGCTTTCCGGGGATGCCCCGAAAAGCTTAAATCCACACACGTGTCGACACGATGACCTGGGTGCCGGAGGCCTTGATGCCGCTGGTTGGTCATTGGGATACGTGGAGGCCAAACCCGACTTATTAAGGAACTATCATGTCCCAAGTCAACATGCGCGATATGCTGAAGGCCGGTGTGCACTTCGGTCACCAGACCCGTTACTGGAACCCGAAAATGGGTAAATACATTTTCGGCGCGCGTAACAAGATCCACATTATCAACCTTGAAAAAACCCTGCCAATGTTCAACGAAGCTCTGACTTTCGTAGAGCGCCTGGCCCAGGGCAAAAACAAGATTCTGTTCGTCGGCACCAAGCGTTCCGCTGGCAAGATCGTTGCTGAAGAAGCAGCACGTTGCGGTTCGCCGTACGTCGATCACCGCTGGTTGGGCGGCATGCTGACCAACTTCAAAACCATCCGTGCTTCCATCAAGCGTCTGCGTGACCTTGAAGTGCAAGCCGAAGACGGTACTTTCGCCAAGCTGACCAAGAAAGAAGCGCTGATGCGCTCCCGTGACCTGGAAAAGCTCGATCGTTCCCTGGGTGGTATCAAGGACATGGGCGGTCTGCCTGACGCACTGTTCGTTATCGACGTTGATCACGAGCGCATCGCGATCACCGAAGCCAACAAGCTGGGCATCCCTGTTATCGGCGTAGTCGATACCAACAGCAGCCCGGAAGGCGTTGACTACATCATCCCAGGCAACGATGACGCAATCCGCGCTATCCAGCTGTACATGGGTTCGATGGCTGACGCTGTAATCCGTGGTCGCAACCACGTTGCTGGTGGTACCGAGCAGTTCGCTGAAGAAGCTCCGGTAGCCGCCGCTGAGTAATTGACGCCCTGGCGTTGACTCAGTAAGCAAAAAGGGGGCTTGGCCCCCTTTTTGCCACCTCGAAAACCGTTTGTCGGCAGCGCAGCTACATCATCTGTAACGTGCAGCAGCCTACAACGGAGATTCGGGAAGAATTGATCCCCCGTTCGATCGGGTGGAATGGTTGAAAACCTATCCAAGAGGAATTTGAAAATGGCAGCAATTACTGCAGCGTTGGTTAAAGAACTGCGTGAGCGTACCGGCGAAGGCATGATGGATTGCAAGAAAGCCCTGGAAAAGGCTGACGGCGACATCGAAAAAGCCATTGATGACATGCGTGCTTCCGGCGCCATCAAGGCTGCCAAGAAAGCAGGCAACGTGGCTGCTGAAGGCGCTATCGCTCTGAAAGAAGACGGCAAATCTGCTGTTCTGCTGGAAGTGAACTCCCAGACCGACTTCCTGGCTCTGCAGGACGACTTCAAGGCATTTGTTGCTGCCAGCGTTGAAAAAGCGTTCGCCGACAAACTGACTGACGCCGCTCCGCTGATCGCCGCTCAAGAAGCTGATCGCCTGGTACTGGTCGGCAAGGTTGGCGAAAACGTCAACATCCGTCGCCTGGTACGCGTTGAAGGTGATGTGGTGGGTGGTTACCTGCACGGCAACAAGATCGGTGTTGCAGTTGTCCTGAAAGGCGGCAACGTTGAACTGGCCAAGGACATCGCTATGCACGTAGCGGCCAGCAACCCTGAGTTCCTGCTGCCTTCGGAAGTTTCTGCCGAAGCCATCGAGCGTGAAAAAGCGGTGTTCCTGCAGCTGAACGAAGAAAAAATCAAAGGCAAGCCAGAAAACATTGTTGAGAACATGGTCAAGGGCCGTATCAGCAAGTTCCTGGCCGAAGCAAGCCTGGTTGAGCAGGCGTTCGTCAAGAACCCTGAAATCAAGGTTGGCGAGCTGGCCAAGAAAGCCGGTGCTGAAATCGTTTCCTTCACCTACTTCAAAGTAGGCGACGGCATCGAGAAGCCGGTCGACAACTTCGCTGAAGAAGTTGCTGCCCAGCTGGCTGCCGCCAAGCAATAAGACGGTTTTCAACTGTCGCCCGAAAGAGGCTGCCCGCTCACGCGCGCAGCCTCTTTTCAAATGGGAAGGCCGATTTTATTTGGATTCCCTTCGGAACTGGCTTACAAAGCCGTGTTCCGATGGCGCTGTGATAGCGTCCAGCTAGAGTGAACGCAAGCCGTAAACGGCTCGCCAAGAATTTTTAAAATACGCCGCAGGAGAGATTCGCAATGGCTCAGCAGGGCAGTGGTTATCAGGCTCGCTATAAACGCATTCTACTCAAGCTCAGCGGCGAGGCTCTGATGGGCTCGGAAGAGTTCGGGATCGATCCCAAGGTGCTCGACCGCATGGCGCTGGAAGTCGGCCAGTTGGTCGGTATCGGCGTACAAGTCGGCCTGGTGATCGGTGGCGGCAACCTGTTCCGCGGCGCGGCACTGAGTGCGGCCGGCATGGATCGGGTCACCGGCGACCACATGGGCATGCTGGCCACTGTGATGAACGCTTTGGCGATGCGCGACGCCCTGGAGCGTGCCAATATCTCGGCTATCGTGATGTCGGCTATTTCCATGGTCGGCGTGACCGATCACTATGATCGCCGCAAAGCCATGCGCCACTTGAACGCCAAAGAGGTGGTGATCTTCGCCGCCGGCACCGGCAACCCGTTCTTCACCACTGACTCCGCCGCGTGCCTGCGTGCCATCGAAATCGATGCCGACGTGGTGCTCAAGGCGACCAAGGTGGATGGTGTGTACACCGCAGACCCATTCAAAGACCCGCATGCCGAGAAGTTCGATCATCTGACTTACGATGAAGTGCTGGATCGCAAGCTGGGGGTCATGGACCTGACGGCTATTTGCCTGTGCCGCGACCACAAGATGCCGCTGCGCGTATTTAACATGAACAAGCCCGGCGCCCTGCTGAATATCGTACATGGCGGCGCGGAAGGGACTCTGATCGAGGAAGGCCAACAATGATCAATGACATCAAGAAAGACGCCCAAGCGCGTATGCAGAAATCCCTGGAGTCTCTGAGCCACGCATTCGGCCAGATTCGTACCGGCAAGGCGCACCCAAGCATCCTGGGCAGCGTGATGGTGCCTTACTACGGCACCGACACTCCACTGAGCGGCGTGGCCAACGTGACCGTTAAGGATTCGCGCACCCTGCAGGTCGTGGCCTTTGAGCGCAACATGCTCGCCGCTGTCGACAAAGCCATTCAGAGCGCCGGCTTGAACCTCAATCCGACCAACCTGGGCGAATTGCTGCTGATTTCCATGCCGGCCTTGACCGAAGAAACCCGCAAGGGCTTCACCAAGCAGGCGCGCAGTGCAGCGGAAGATGCGCGTGTTGCCGTGCGTAACATCCGTCGCGATGCATTGGGTGACCTGAAGAAGCTGGTCAAGGACAAGGAAATCAGTGAGGACGAAGAGCGTCGTGCCGTGGCCGATATCGATAAGCTGACCAAGGACGCCGAGGCCCAGATCACCAAGGCCACGGAAGAAAAAGAAAAGGACCTGATGGCCGTATAAGGAGTCAGGACACCTTCATGGACAAGACCAAGCAGACTGTGCCCTCAGTGGTGCCGCGCCATGTCGCGATCATCATGGATGGGAATAATCGCTGGGCGAAAAAACGCTTTATGCCGGGTGTCGCCGGGCATAAAGCGGGTGTCGATGCGGTACGGGCGGTGATCGAGGTGTGCGCCGAGGCCAAGGTCGAGGTGCTGACCCTGTTTGCGTTCTCCAGTGAGAACTGGCAACGACCGGCCGACGAAGTCACGGCCTTGATGGATCTGTTCTTCAAGGCGCTGCGTCGCGAGGCCAAGCGCCTGAACGACAACAAGATCAGTCTGCGCATCATCGGTGATCGCTCGCGGTTCCATCCGGAGTTGCAGGCGGCCATGCGTGAAGCCGAGGCCATTACGGCCGGCGCCGACCGTTTTGTGTTGCAGATCGCGGCCAACTACGGCGGCCAGTGGGATATCGCCCAGGCTGCGCAGCGCCTGGCCCGCGAAGTGCAGGCCGGTCATCTGCGCCCTGACGACATCACGCCCGAACTGTTGCAGACCTGTCTGGTAACCGGCGACCTGCCGTTGCCGGACTTATGTATCCGTACCGGCGGCGAACATCGCATCAGCAATTTTCTCTTGTGGCAGCTGGCCTACACCGAGCTGTACTTCTCCGACCTGTTCTGGCCGGACTTCAAACACGATGCCATGCGCACTGCGCTGGCTGATTTCGCTTCCCGTCAGCGTCGTTTCGGTAAAACGAGCGAGCAGATCGAAGCTGGAGCCCGGGTTTAAATGCTTAAACAACGAATCATCACCGCACTGATCCTGTTGCCGATTGCCTTGTGTGGGTTTTTCCTGCTCGAGGGTTCCGGCTTTGCGCTGTTTATCGGCCTGGTTGTCACCCTGGGTGCCTGGGAATGGGCGCGTCTTGCCGGTTTTGCTGCGCAGTTGCCGCGCATAGCGTATGCCGCGGTCGTGGCTGTGTTGCTGTTCCTGATGTATACCCTGTCGAGCATCGTCGTGCCTTGGGTGTTGGGCGCTGCGGTGTTGTGGTGGGCGCTTGCGACCTGCCTGGTGTTGACGTACCCGCGCACCAGCGGGCAATGGTCCAGTGTGGCCAGCAAGTTGGTGATCGGTTTGTTGATTCTGTTACCCGCCTGGCAAGGGTTGGTGGAAATCAAGAATTCACCGATGGGCAACTGGCTGATCATGGCCGTGATGGTGCTGGTGTGGGGCGCCGATATCGGGGCCTACTTTTCTGGTCGGGCATTCGGCAAGCGCAAGCTGGCGCCGGCGGTCAGTCCCGGTAAAAGCTGGGAGGGCGTGTATGGTGGTCTCGCCTTGACCTTGCTGATCACCCTGGTGGTGGGTGTAGTGCGTGGTTGGTCGGTAAAGGAAATTTTCCTGGCATTGGTGGGCACGGCCATCGTCGTCTTCATCTCCGTCGTGGGTGACCTCACCGAAAGCATGTTCAAGCGCCAGGCCGGGATCAAGGACAGCAGCAACCTGCTGCCGGGTCACGGTGGAGTGCTGGACCGTATCGATAGCCTCACCGCTGCCATTCCAATCTTCGCCGTCCTGTTGTGGATGTCCGCTTCGTGAGCCGCCTGCAACAGGTGACGGTATTGGGTGCGACCGGCTCGGTAGGGCTGAGCACCCTGGATGTGATCGCTCGACATCCTGATCGCTATCAAGTGTTTGCCCTGACCGGCTTCACCCGCCTGAGCGAGCTTCTGGCGCTGTGCGTGCGTCATGCGCCGCGCTTTGCTGTTGTGCCTGAAGAGGCTGCGGCGCGGGGGCTGCAGGACGATCTGCGGGCTGCCGGGCTTGCCACGCGGGTGTTGGTAGGGGAGGCGGGGTTGTGCCAAGTGTCGGCCGACGCCGAGGTGGATACGGTGGTCGCTGCAATCGTCGGCGCAGCCGGCCTGCGCCCGACCCTGGCAGCCGTCGATGCGGGCAAGAAAATCCTGCTGGCCAATAAAGAAGCCCTGGTGATGAGCGGTGCGCTGTTTATGCAGGCTGTGCGCAAAAGCGGCGCGGTCCTGTTGCCTCTCGACAGCGAACACAACGCCATCTTCCAGTGCATGCCCGGTGACTTCGCGCGCGGCTTGAGCCAAGTGGGCGTACGGCGAATTCTGCTGACCGCGTCCGGGGGGCCGTTTCGCCAAACCCCACTGGCGGAGTTGGAGCATGTATCGCCTGATCAGGCGTGTGCGCACCCTAACTGGTCCATGGGCCGCAAAATCTCGGTCGACTCGGCCAGCATGATGAACAAGGGCCTGGAGCTGATCGAGGCGTGCTGGCTGTTCGATGCGCGACCTGACCAGGTCGAGGTGGTGATACACCCACAAAGTGTGATTCATTCCCTGGTCGACTACGTGGACGGTTCGGTATTGGCTCAGTTGGGCAATCCCGACATGCGCACGCCGATCGCCAACGCGCTGGCCTGGCCGGAGCGGATTGATTCGGGTGTGGCACCATTGGACCTGTTTGCCATTGCACGCCTGGATTTCCAGGCGCCGGACGAGCAGCGTTTTCCTTGCCTGCGCTTGGCTAAAGAGGCTGCACAGGCGGGTAACAGTGCACCGGCGATGCTCAATGCGGCCAACGAAGTGGCGGTGGCGGCGTTTCTCGAACGGCGCATCCGCTTTCCGCAGATCGCGAGTATCATCGAGGACGTCCTGAGCATTGAGCCCGTGGTGGCTGTGAATGATCTGGACGCGGTATTCGAGGCGGACACCAAGGCTCGGGCGTTGGCCAGAGACTGGCTGGGCCGCAACGCGCGTTAGTCTGTGAGCGTCTGAGCCTTCGGGCAGTGGTTTGGAATGCGGAGAAATTAGATGAGTGCGCTTTACATGATTGTCGGCACCCTGGTTGCTCTGGGTGTGCTGGTTACCTTCCACGAATTCGGCCACTTCTGGGTGGCGCGTCGTTGCGGCGTCAAGGTACTGCGCTTTTCCGTTGGTTTCGGCATGCCGCTGCTTCGCTGGCACGACCGTCGTGGCACCGAGTTCGTGATTGCGGCTATCCCGTTGGGCGGCTACGTCAAAATGCTCGATGAGCGCGAAGGCGAAGTGCCGGCCGATCAGTTGGACCAATCCTTCAATCGCAAGACCGTTCGTCAGCGTATCGCGATCGTTGCCGCCGGCCCGATTGCCAACTTTCTGTTGGCGATGCTGTTTTTCTGGGTGCTGGCCATGCTGGGCAGCCAGCAGGTGCGTCCGGTCATCGGTGCCGTCGAGGCGGACAGTATCGCCGCGAAGGCCGGCCTCGTGGCGGGTCAGGAAATTGTTTCCATTGATGGCGAACCCACCACGGGCTGGGGCGCGGTCAATTTGCAGTTGGTGCGTCGCCTGGGTGAAAGCGGCACCGTCAATGTCGTGGTGCGCGAGCAGGATTCCAGCGCCGAAACCCCGCGCGCGCTGGCCCTCGACCATTGGCTCAAGGGGGCCGATGAACCTGATCCGATCAAGTCTCTGGGAATTCGCCCTTGGCGCCCAGCATTGCCGCCGGTCCTCGCCGAGCTGGATCCGAAGGGGCCGGCACAGGCCGCAGGTCTGAAAACCGGCGATCGCCTGCTGACCTTGGATGGCCAGACGCTGGGTGACTGGCAGCAAGTGGTCGATCTGGTGCGTGTGCGCCCTGATACCAAAATTGTGTTGAAAATTGAACGTGACGGTGCTCAGCTCGACGTCCCGGTGACCCTGGCTGTTCGCGGGGAAGCCAAGGCGGCCGGGGGTTACCTGGGGGCCGGGGTCAAAAGTCCGGAATGGCCACCATCGATGGTTCGTGAGGTCAGTTTCGGGCCGTTGGCGGCAATTGGCGAGGGTGCAAAACGCACTTGGACCATGAGTGTGCTGACCCTCGAATCCCTCAAGAAAATGTTGTTCGGCGAGCTCTCGGTAAAAAACTTGAGTGGACCGATAACCATTGCTAAAGTGGCGGGCGCTTCTGCCCAGTCGGGTGTCGCGGATTTCCTGAATTTCCTGGCTTATCTGAGTATCAGCCTGGGTGTTCTGAATTTGTTGCCCATTCCAGTATTGGATGGGGGGCATCTGTTGTTTTATCTGGTCGAGTGGGTGCGTGGTCGCCCGTTGTCGGATCGGGTGCAGGGTTGGGGGATACAGATCGGTATCAGTTTGGTGGTTGGGGTGATGTTATTAGCCCTGGTCAACGATCTGGGTCGACTGTAACGCTTCGCTGAATTGCGAATCTGCCGCATTTTGCGGCAGTTTGTTTATTGCCAGTTGGAATAAGAAAGGACTTCATGAAACGTCTGCTGCTAACTGCGGTTCTCACCGTATTGATGATCGCCGAAGTTCACGCCGAGTCCTTCACCATCTCCGATATTCGCGTCAACGGCCTCCAGCGGGTTTCCGCGGGTAGCGTCTTTGGTGCCTTGCCGTTGAACGTCGGGGAACAGGCTGACGACCGTCGCCTGGTGGAATCCACTCGTGCGCTGTTCAAAACCGGTTTCTTTCAAGACATCCAACTGGGTCGCGAAGGCAACGTCCTTGTCATCACCGTCGTCGAGCGACCTTCCGTCGCCAGTATCGAGATCGAAGGCAACAAGGCGATCTCGACTGAAGACCTGATGAAGGGCCTCAAGCAATCCGGCCTTGCGGAGGGCGAGATCTTCCAGCGCGCCACCCTTGAAGGTGTTCGTAACGAACTGCAGCGCCAGTACGTTGCCCAGGGTCGCTACTCCGCGACCGTGGAGACCGAAGTGGTCCCGCAGCCGCGTAACCGTGTCGGCCTCAAGGTCAACATCAACGAAGGCACCGTAGCGGCCATTCAGCACATCAACGTGGTGGGCAACACCAAGTTTGCTGATGAAGACCTGATCGACCTGTTCGAGCTCAAGACCACCAACTGGCTGTCGTTCTTCAAGAACGACGACAAGTACGCTCGTGAAAAACTCTCCGGTGACCTGGAGCGCCTGCGCTCGTACTACCTGGACCGTGGCTATATCAACATGGATATCGCTTCGACCCAGGTGTCCATCACCCCGGACAAGAAGCACGTCTACATCACCGTCAACGTCAACGAAGGCGAGAAGTACAAGGTTCGCGACGTAAAACTCAGTGGCGACCTGAAAGTGCCTGAAGACCAGGTCAAGTCCCTGTTGCTGGTGCAGAAAGACCAGGTGTTCTCGCGCAAGCTGATGACCACCACGTCCGAACTGATCACCCGTCGCCTGGGTAACGAAGGCTATACCTTCGCCAACGTCAACGGCGTACCGACGCCGCACGATGAAGACCACACCGTGGACATCACCTTCGTGGTTGACCCAGGCAAGCGTGCCTACGTAAACCGTATCAACTTCCGTGGCAACACCAAGTCCGAGGACGAAGTGCTGCGTCGTGAAATGCGCCAGATGGAAGGTGGCTGGGCCTCGACCTACCTGATCGACCAGTCCAAGACTCGTCTGGAGCGCCTGGGCTTCTTCAAGGAAGTCAACGTCGAAACCCCGGCCGTACCGGGTGTGGATGACCAGGTCGACGTGAACTACGCGGTAGAGGAACAAGCCTCCGGTTCGATCACCGCCAGCGTTGGTTTTGCACAGAGCGCCGGCCTGATCCTGGGTGGCTCCATTACCCAGAACAACTTCCTCGGTACCGGTAACCGTGTGTCCATCGGCCTGACCCGAAGCGAATACCAGAGCCGCTATAACTTCGGTTATACCGACCCCTACTGGACTGCTGACGGTGTGAGCCTGGGCTACAACGCCTTCTACCGCACCACCGACTACAAAGACCTTGATGTCGACGTTGCAAGCTATGCGATCGACAGCCTCGGTGCGGGTGTCAGCGTTGGCTACCCAATCAGCGAGACGTCGCGTCTGACGTTCGGCCTGACCGCGCAACAGGATGAGATCAAGACCGGTGTGTACACCGTGGATGAGATCTTCGACTTTACCCGTCGCGAAGGTGACAAGTTCCTGAACTTCAAGGCGTCCGCCGGCTGGTCCGAGTCGACCCTGAACAAAGGCGTACTGGCAACCCGTGGTCATTCCCAGAGCCTTACTGCGGAAGTCACCACGCCGGGCAGTGACCTGTCGTTCTTCAAGCTGGACTACCGTGGCCAGTTGTTCCAGCCGCTGAGCGATAACTACACCATGCGCTTGCACACGGAGCTGGGCTATGGCGACGGTTATGGTTCGACCAATGGCCTGCCGTTCTATGAGAACTACTACGCGGGTGGTTTCAACTCGGTACGTGGCTTCAAGGACAGCACTCTCGGTCCGCGTGGTACGCCGAGCCGTGGTGCTGCTGTGACCGGTAACCAGGGCACTAACCCTGACTCCGACAACGACCCGCTGCCGTTCGGTGGTAACGTGTTGATCCAGGGCGGGGCGGAAATCCTGTTCCCGCTGCCATTCGTGAAAGATCAGCGCTCCCTGCGGACTTCGGTCTTCTGGGATGTGGGTAACGTGTTCGACTCCAAGTGCGACCAGATCACCAACCCAAGTGGCGTGAAGTCCAAGACCCAGTGCAACGACGTGAGCCTCAGCAACCTGGCGAGCTCCGTGGGCGTGGGTGTGACCTGGGTGACTGCGCTGGGCCCGTTGAGCTTTGCTCTGGCCATGCCGATCAAGAAACCGGATAACGCTGAAACCCAGATTTTCCAATTCTCCCTCGGCCAGACGTTCTAAGCGTCTGACCCAAGATAACGACAACGGATTCTGTAGGAGTTGCATTGTGCGTAAGTTGACTCAATTGGTTCTGCTGGCCACCGTGCTGGTAACCACCCCGGCCTTCGCCGAAATGAAAATCGCCGTCCTGAACTATCAGATGGCACTGCTGGAGTCCGACGCGGCCAAGAAATACGCCGTGGACGCCGAGAAAAAATTCGGTCCGCAACTGACCAAGCTCAAGACTCTGGAAAGCAGCGCCAAGGGCATCCAGGATCGTCTGGTAGCCGGTGGTGACAAAATGCAGCAAGGCGAGCGCGAGCGTCTGGAACTTGAATTCAAGCAAAAGGCCCGTGACTACCAGTTCCAGTCCAAGGAGCTGAACGAAGCCAAGGCTGTTGCCGACCGCGAAATGCTCAAGCAGCTCAAGCCTAAGCTCGACAGCGCCGTGGAAGAAGTGATCAAGAAAGGCGCCTTTGACCTGGTGTTCGAGCGTGGCGCAGTGATCGACGTCAAGCCTCAATACGACATCACCCGTCAGGTGATCGAGCGCATGAACCAGCTGAAGTAAGCCATGACCGCGACTATCAAGCTCGGCGAGTTGGCCGAGTTCCTGGGGGCTGCCTTGCGTGGCTCCCCGGAGAAGGAAATTACTGGGCTAGCCACCTTGCAGGAGGCTGGCCCAGCTCAGTTGAGCTTCCTTGCAAATCCTCAATACCGTAAATACCTCACCGACAGCCACGCTGCAGCTGTATTGCTGAAGGCCGCTGACGCTGAAGGGTTTGCCGGGGATGCGCTGGTGGTGGCTGACCCCTATCTGGCGTACGCGCGGGTGTCGCACCTGTTTGATCCGAAACCCAAGGCCGCCGGCGGTATTCATCCATCGGCGGTGATCGCTGACGATGCTCACGTTGACCCTGCGGCGAGCATTGGCGCGTTTGCGGTGATCGAGAGTGGCGCGCGCATTGCGGCAGGTGTAACGGTTGGTGCGCATTGTTTTATTGGTGCGCGCTGCGAAATCGGTGCGGATGGCTGGTTGGCCCCTCGCGTGACCCTTTACCACGATGTGCGTATCGGTGAGCGTGTGGTGATTCAATCCGGTGCGGTGATCGGTGGCGAGGGCTTTGGCTTTGCCAATGCCAAAGGTGTCTGGCACAAGATTGCCCAGGTCGGCGGTGTATTGATCGGCGACGACGTGGAAATTGGTGTCAACACGGCTGTCGATCGCGGGGCCTTGGCCGATACGGTGATCGGTAACGGTGTGAAGCTCGACAACCAGATCCAGATCGCCCACAACGTTCAGATTGGCGATCACACCGCCATGGCGGCGTGCGTGGGGATTTCCGGCAGCACCAAAATCGGCAAGCACTGCATGCTCGCCGGTGGCGTAGGGCTGGTGGGGCATATCGACATTTGCGACAACGTATTCATCACCGGCATGACCATGGTCACTCACTCGATTACCGAGCCTGGGGCCTACTCTTCCGGTACCGCCATGCAGCCTGCGGCTGAATGGCGTAAAAGCGCAGCGCGTTTGAGGCAGCTCGACGACATGGCTAGACGTCTCAAACAGCTGGAAAAGCGTGTTGGGGACGTGACCCCTGGCGGTAATGCTTCATCAGAAGGCTGATACCATTTCCATATCAAGTGCGCACAGCCGCTAGACTTGCCTCCTTGATTTGCTAGCGGGGCGTGCGTTTAGTCGCCCGCCCCCAATCTTTATTACAGGCTTCCCCCCGAAATGATGGACATCAACGAGATTCGCGAATACCTGCCTCACCGTTACCCGTTCCTGCTGGTGGATCGTGTAGTGGACCTCAATGTCGAGGAAAAGCGCATTCGTGCCTACAAGAATGTCAGCATCAACGAACCGTTCTTTAATGGTCACTTCCCTGCGCATCCAATCATGCCGGGCGTATTGATCATCGAAGCAATGGCCCAGGCTGCCGGTATCCTTGGTTTCAAAATGCTCGACCTCAAGCCTGCCGATGGCACGCTTTACTATTTCGTAGGCTCGGACAAATTGCGTTTTCGCAACCCGGTTACCCCAGGTGACCAGTTGATCCTGGAAGCCAAGTTCATCAGCTGCAAGCGCCAGATCTGGAAGTTCGAGTGCCAGGCCTCGGTGGATGGCAAGCCTGTATGCTCCGCCGAGATCATCTGCGCGGAACGCAAACTATGAGTTTGATTGACCCTCGCGCAATCATCGATCCGTCGGCCGTACTGGCCGCCGACGTTGAGGTCGGCCCTTGGTCGATCATCGGCGCAGGTGTGGAAATCGGCGAGGGGACTGTCATCGGGCCGCACGTGATCCTCAAAGGTCCGACCCGTATTGGCAAACACAATCGTATCTACCAGTTCTCGTCGGTAGGCGAAGACACCCCGGACATGAAGTACAAGGGTGAAGAAACACGTCTGGTAATCGGTGACCACAACATCATTCGTGAAGGCGTGACCATTCACCGTGGCACGGTGCAGGATCGTGCCGAAACCACCCTGGGCGATCACAACCTGGTAATGGCTTATGCCCATATCGGCCATGACAGCGTGATCGGCAACCACTGCATCCTGGTCAACAACACTGCGTTGGCTGGTCATGTGCACGTTGATGATTGGGCGATCCTGTCCGGTTTCACCCTGGTGCATCAGTACTGCCATATCGGCGCCCACAGCTTTTCCGGCATGGGTACCGCCATCGGCAAGGACGTTCCAGCGTTTGTGACGGTGTTCGGCAACCCTGCTGAGGCTCGCAGCATGAACTTCGAGGGCATGCGCCGTCGCGGGTTCAGCGAAGACGCCATTCATGCGCTGCGCCGTGCCTACAAAGTGGTGTACCGCCAGGGGCTGACGGTGGACCAGGCATTGGCCCAGCTGACCGAGTCGGCGGCGTTGTTCCCGGAAGTCGCGGTGTTCCGTGACTCGATCCAGGCGTCGACTCGCGGCATCACCCGCTGATCATGGGCAGTTTGCGTATTGCGCTGGTGGCCGGGGAAGCTTCCGGAGATATTCTCGGCGCGGGTCTTATGCGCGCCATCAAGGTTCAGCATCCGGCAGTGGAATTCATCGGTGTCGGTGGGCCATTGATGCAGGCGCAAGGTCTCACCTCCTACTTCCCCATGGAGCGCCTGTCGGTCATGGGCCTGGTGGAGGTGCTGGGTCGCCTGCGTGAATTGCTGGCTCGGCGCAAGCTGCTGATCCAGACGCTGATCGAAGAAAAGCCCGACGTCTTTATCGGAATCGACGCGCCGGACTTCACCCTTAATATCGAACTCAAGTTGCGTCAGGCCGGGATCAAGACCGTGCACTACGTTAGCCCCTCTGTGTGGGCCTGGCGGCAGAAGCGTGTGCTGAAGATCCGCGAAGGCTGTGACCTGATGCTGACGTTGCTGCCCTTCGAGGCCCGATTCTACGAAGAGAAGGGCGTGCCGGTGCGGTTTGTCGGGCATACGTTGGCCGACACCATACCTTTGCAGGCAGACCGCGCAGCGGCGCGTGCCGAGCTGGGCTTGCCCGACGGTCCGCTCGTCGCATTGATGCCGGGCAGTCGCGGTGGCGAAGTCGGCCGTTTGGCCAGCGTGTTTTTTGATGCTGCCGAGCGCCTGCAGGCCCTGAAGCCGGGGGTGCGTTTTGTGCTGCCCTGCGCCAGCCCGCAACGCCGCGCGCAGATCGAAACGTTGCTGGAAGGGCGCAACCTGCCGTTGACGCTGCTCGATGGCCAGTCGCACCTGGCCCTGGCGGCCTGTGATGCGGTGCTGATCGCCTCCGGCACCGCGACCCTGGAGGCGTTGCTGTACAAGCGTCCGATGGTCGTGGCCTATCGCCTGGCGCCATTGACGTTCTGGATCCTCAAGCGCATGGTCAAGAGCCCGTACATCTCCCTGCCCAATTTGCTGGCTCAGCGCCTGTTGGTGCCGGAGTTGTTACAGGACGATGCAACGCCAGACGCCCTTGCACAGACCCTGCTCCCGTTGATCGACGGCGGTGAAGAGCAGACCCGTGGATTTGACGAGATTCATCGCACCTTGCGCCGTGATGCCTCGAATCAGGCGGCGGACGCCGTGTTGACCTTGATCGGCAACAAACAGGAAGCCTTATGAAGACGCAAATGGGCCTGGATTTCAGCCTGGTTGCCCAAGCTCACGAACTGGTGGCCGGTGTTGATGAAGTCGGGCGCGGGCCTTTGTGCGGCGCGGTCGTTACAGCGGCGGTGATCCTCGACCCGAACCGTCCGATCCTCGGCCTCAACGACTCGAAAAAACTCACCGAAGCGCGCCGCGAAAAGCTCTACGACGAGATCTGTGAAAAAGCCCTGAGCTGGCACATCGCCCGGGCCGAAGTCGAAGAAATCGACCAATTGAATATCCTCCACGCCACCATGCTCGCCATGCAGCGCGCCGTGGAAGGCCTGCATATCACGCCAAAAATGGCGATGATCGACGGCAACCGTTGCCCGAAACTGGCCATGCCATCCGAGGCGGTGGTCAAGGGTGATAGCAAGGTTCCAGCCATCGCGGCCGCATCGATTCTGGCCAAGGTCAGCCGTGACCGTGAAATGGCCGCATTCGAGTTGATCTACCCCGGCTACGGCATCGGCGGCCACAAAGGCTACCCGACGCCCGTTCATCTGGAAGCCCTGGCCCGCCTTGGCCCCACGCCTATCCACCGGCGCTCCTTTGCCCCGGTGCGCCAGGCTTATGAGCTGCGCGAGAACCTCAGCGAGGTTTAGTCGCGAGGCTGATGTTTTTGCCAAGGCCCGGTACAATCCGGGCCTTGTTGTTTCCACGTATAAAGACAGGATCACTATGCCGGCTTCATTCGTTCACCTGCGCCTGCACACTGAGTACTCCCTGGTCGACGGCCTGGTACGGATCAAACCGCTGGTTAAAACCCTGGTGGGCATGAACATGCCTGCGGTCGCGGTGACCGATCAGAACAACATGTGTTCCCTGGTCAAGTTCTACAAGAATGCCATGGGCGCCGGTATCAAGCCGATCTGCGGTGCCGACCTGTGGCTGTCCAACAAAGACCCGGATAATGCCTTGAGCCGCATCAGCCTGCTGGCGATGAACGGTGTGGGCTATCGCAACCTCACCGAGCTGATTTCCCGTGGCTTTATCGATGGTCAACGCAACGGTTCGGTCATCATCGAACGCGAATGGGTTGCCGAGGCCAGCGAAGGCCTGATCATGCTGTCGGCCGCCAAAGAGGGCGAGATCGGTCTCGCGTTGCTGGGCGGCAACCCTCAGGAAGCCGAAGTGCTTGCGAAGGAGTGGATGCAGGTCTTTCCCGACCGTTTCTACCTGGAAGTGCAGCGCACCAACCGGCCCAATGATGAAGAGCACCTGCACGCCGCCGTCGCCCTGGCCGACAAACTCGGTGCGCCGCTGGTCGCGACCAACGATGTGCGCTTTATCAAGAAGGAAGATTTCGAAGCCCACGAAACCCGCGTGTGCATCGGTGAAGGCCGTGCCCTGGATGACCCGCGTCGCTCCAAGAATTACAGCGAAGAGCAGTACCTCAAAAGCGCCGAGGAAATGGCCGAGTTGTTCAGTGACCTGCCCGAGGCCCTGGAAAACTCCGTCGAGATCGCCAAGCGCTGCAACATTGAAGTGAAGCTGGGCAAACACTTCCTGCCCAACTTTCCGATCCCCGATGGCATGACCATCGACGAGTATTTCCGCAAGGTGTCGTTTGACGGCCTGGAAGAGCGTCTCTCGGTCCTGTTGCCCAAGGACACCACCGAAGATTACGAGGCCAAGCGCCAGGTCTACGTCGACCGGCTGAACTTCGAGCTGGATATCATCATCCAGATGGGCTTCCCCGGTTACTTCCTGATCGTCATGGACTTTATCCAGTGGGCCAAAAGCAACGGTGTACCGGTTGGCCCGGGCCGTGGGTCGGGTGCCGGCTCGCTGGTGGCCTATGTGCAGAAGATCACCGACCTCGACCCGCTGGAATATGACCTGCTGTTCGAACGGTTCCTGAACCCGGAACGGGTCTCCATGCCCGACTTTGACGTCGACTTCTGCATGGACGGTCGCGACCGTGTGATCGAATACGTGGCCGAGAAATATGGTCGCAACGCGGTCAGCCAGATCATCACTTTCGGTTCCATGGCCGCAAAAGCAGTAATCCGCGACGTGGCGCGGGTGCAGGGCAAGTCCTACGGCCTGGCGGATCGCCTGTCGAAGATGATCCCGTTCGAAGTCGGCATGACTCTCGAAAAGGCCTACGAGCAGGAAGAAATCCTGCGCGATTTCATCAAGGTCGATGAGGAAGCCGCCGAAATCTGGGAAATGGCGCGCAAGCTCGAAGGCGTGGTGCGTAACGTCGGTAAACACGCCGGTGGCGTGGTGATCGCGCCGACCAAGCTCACTGACTTCTCGCCGATCTATTGCGATGAAGAAGGCGACGGCCTGGTCACCCAGTTCGACAAGGACGATGTGGAGGCGGCCGGCCTGGTGAAGTTCGACTTCCTGGGCCTGCGGACCCTGACGATCATCGACTGGGCGCTCAAGACCATCAACCGCGACCGCGCCAAGGTTGGCGAGGCACCGCTGGATATCGCGTTTATCCCGCTGGACGACAAACCGACCTACAGCCTGCTGCAAAAGGCCGAAACCACGGCGGTGTTCCAGCTTGAGTCGCGCGGCATGAAGGAGCTGATCAAAAAGCTCAAGCCCGACTGCCTGGAAGACTTGATCGCACTGGTGGCCCTGTTCCGTCCGGGCCCGCTGCAATCAGGCATGGTTGATGACTTTATCAACCGTAAGCACGGCCGCGCCGAACTGGCGTACCCGCACTCCGATTACCAGTACGAAGGCCTCAAGCCGGTACTGGCGCCGACCTACGGCATCATCCTGTATCAGGAACAGGTGATGCAGATCGCCCAGGTAATGGCGGGTTATACCCTCGGCGGCGCGGACATGCTGCGTCGAGCCATGGGTAAGAAGAAACCCGAAGAAATGGCCAAGCAGCGCGGCGGTTTCATTGAAGGGTGCGCCACCAACAATATCGACGCCGACCTGGCCGGTAACATTTTCGACCTGGTAGAGAAATTCGCCGGTTACGGCTTCAACAAATCCCACTCCGCCGCCTACGGCCTGGTGTCGTACCAGACCGCCTGGCTGAAGGCCCACTACCCGGCGCCGTTCATGGCGGCGGTACTCTCGGCGGATATGCACAACACCGACAAGGTCGTGACCTTGATCGAAGAAGTGCGCACCATGAAACTGCGCCTCGACGCGCCGGACGTGAACGCCTCGGAGTTCAAGTTCACGGTGAACGACGAAGGTCGCATCATCTATGGCCTGGGCGCGATCAAGGGCGTGGGCGAAGGCCCGGTGGAAGCGATCACCGAAGCGCGTCAGGACGGCCCGTTCAAGGACCTGTTCGACTTCTGCGCACGGGTTGACCTCAAGCGCATCAACAAGCGAACCCTCGATGGCTTGATCCGCAGCGGCGCGCTGGACCGTCTTGGCCCGTATTTCCATGACGAGCCAAAGGCGTATCAAGCGAATATCGACCGCAACCGCGCGGTGCTGCTCACCGCCATGGAAGAGGCGATCAAGGCCGCCGAACAAACCGCCCGCACCCATGACAGCGGTCACGCCGACCTGTTTGGCGGGCTATTCGTCGAGGAAGACGCGGATGTGTACGCCAACCATCGCAAGGCTAAGGATCTGACCCTCAAGGAGCGTCTCAAGGGTGAGAAAGACACCTTGGGCCTGTACCTCACCGGGCACCCGATTGACGAGTACGAAGGCGAGATTCGCCGTTTCGCCCGTCAGCGCATCATCGACCTCAAACCTGCGCGCGACACCCAGACCGTCGCCGGCATGATCATCGCCTTGCGGGTGATGAAGAACAAAAAGGGCGACAAGATGGGTTTCATCACCCTTGACGACCGTTCGGGCCGCATCGAGGCGTCGCTGTTTGCCGACGCTTTCCACTCGGCGCAGTCGCTGTTGCAGACCGATGCCATGGTGGTGGTGGAAGGCGAGGTCAGTAATGATGACTTCTCCGGCGGCCTGCGCCTGCGCATCAAGCGGGTGATGAGCATGGAAGATGCGCGCACCAACCTCGCCGAGAGCCTGCGCTTGAAGGTGAAAACCGAAGCGCTCAAGGGCGATCAGCTACGCTGGTTGGGTGACCTGCTCAAGCGGCACCGTGGTGCGTGCCCGGTGACCATGGAGTACACCGGCAACGACGCCAAGGCGATGTTGCAGTTCGGCGAGACCTGGCGAATTGATCCGGCGGATGGCTTGATTCAAGCATTGCGTGACCAGTTCGGCCGTGACAACGTCTTCCTCCAATACCGTTGACGGTCTCGCGATAGCATTTCGCCTGATCTTGACTGAACATTTAATCTCGACCTAAACGCGCCTCTCCCTTAAGGTAGGGCGCGAATAGACAACCGGCTGGCCAGGCTCACCCTGGCCGTCGACCCAAGACGGACGCTTATGAACCCGAATTTTCTTGATTTCGAACAGCCGATCGCTGACCTGCAAGCCAAGATCGAAGAACTGCGCCTGGTCGGCAATGACAATTCGCTGAATATCGGCGATGAGATCGCTCGCCTGCAAGACAAGAGCAGCACGCTCACCGAGGACATCTTCGGCAAGCTGACCAGCTGGCAGATCGCGCGTCTGGCTCGCCATCCGCGCCGCCCGTACACCCTGGACTACATTCAGCATATCTTTACCGAGTTCGATGAGCTGCATGGCGACCGCCACTTCTCTGACGACGCGGCCATCGTTGGCGGTATTGCTCGCCTGGACGACCAGCCGGTGATGGTGATCGGTCATCAGAAAGGCCGTGAAGTACGCGAAAAAGTACGTCGCAACTTCGGTATGCCGCGTCCTGAAGGCTACCGCAAGGCGTGCCGCCTGATGGAAATGGCCGAACGCTTCAAGATGCCGATCCTGACTTTCATCGACACACCGGGTGCTTACCCAGGCATCGACGCCGAAGAGCGTAACCAGAGCGAAGCGATTGCCTGGAACCTGCGTGTCATGTCCCGCCTGAAGACTCCGATCATCGCCACTGTGATTGGTGAGGGTGGTTCCGGCGGTGCATTGGCCATTGGCGTCTGCGACCAACTGAACATGCTGCAATATTCGACCTACGCGGTGATCTCGCCGGAAGGTTGCGCCTCGATCCTGTGGAAAACCGCCGAAAAGGCGCCGGACGCTGCCGAAGCCATGGGCATCACCGCCGATCGCCTCAAAGGCCTGGGAATCGTCGACAAAGTGATCGCCGAGCCACTGGGCGGCGCCCACCGCGACCCGGCTGCTGCTGCCGCGACCATCCGTGCCGAGTTGGGTTCGCAGTTGGCGATGCTCAAAAAGCTGGATAACGAAGCGTTGCTGGCCCGTCGTTACGAGCGCCTGATGAGCTACGGTCTCTAACCTCGCAGCGGTACTCATGTGGGAGGGGGCTTGCTCCCGATAGCTGCTAGGTAAGGCTATCGGGAGCAAGCCCTCTCCCACATTTGCTTTGTGTATGCTGAGTTATCGCGTTCCAGATTGATGGCGGTATTTGTCCATGAAGCCCCTGTTAACCGCCAAACTCCTGCAAACCCTGGCCCCTTGGCGCGACGCCCCGGCCTGGCACGTCGCATTCTCTGGTGGCCTTGATTCCACCGTCCTGCTGCACTTGTTGGCCTCCCTGGCAAAAACCGAAACGCTCCCGCCCCTCAGTGCCGTGCATATTCATCATGGCTTGCAAGCGGCGGCTGACGCCTGGCCCGGTCATTGCCAGTCGGTATGCGACGGTCTGGGCGTGCCCTTGCGCGTGATGCGCGTCCAGGTCCAACCCGGCGCCAGCCCTGAGCGTGCGGCCCGTGACGCGCGTTACCAGGCATTTACCGAGGTAACGGGGGCAGGGGAGGTGTTGCTGACAGGCCAGCATCGCGACGATCAGGCAGAAACCTTGCTGTTTCGCCTGCTGCGTGGCGCGGGGGTGCGAGGGTTGGCGGCAATGCCCGCGCATCGACGGTTGGCGGGTGGTCATCTGGTGCGGCCGCTGCTGGATGTATCGCGGGTTGCATTGGAAAACTATGCCGATGCGCATCAGTTGCAGTGGATCGAGGATCCTTCCAACGCCGATCCACGCTTCTCGCGCAATTACCTGCGTCACCGCGTCTTCCCGACACTCACCGAACGTTGGCCGCAAGCCGTTTCAAACCTGGCCCGTGCTGTCGAACACCTCGACGAAGCCCAGGGCCTGCTGGACGAGTTGGCGTGCATGGACCTGAAAACCGCCGATCAACCTTCGCCGTTTCCCTGGTTGCCTTTGCCGTCACTGGCTCTCACGCCGTTACGCGAGCTTTCCGACGCCCGTCAGCGCAACGCCCTGCGTCATTGGCTGACGCCTCTGACCCGCTTACCCGACAGCGACCACTGGGCCAGTTGGCGTTCTCTGCGCGATGCCAAGGGCGACGCACAGCCTGTGTGGTGCCTGGCGGACGGTGAGTTGCACCGTTGCGGCGGGCGTCTCTGGTGGTTGCCCTGCGCATTCTCGGAATTTTCCGACGCGGCTGTGAGCTGGCCCGATCCGCAAACTCCCTTGGAGTTGCCCGGCAATGGCCGTCTGGAATTGAGCGGCGAGGTGCCTGAAGGCCCGCTGCAGGTCCGTTATCGCCAGGGCGGCGAAATGCTTGAAGTGCCCGGCCGAGGCCGGCGTGACTTGAAGCGCCTGCTTAACGAAAGTGGGTTGCCGGGCTTCATCCGTGGCAGATTGCCGCTGCTGTATCAGGGGCAGCAATTGCTCGGCGTGCCCAACCTAACTGGGCGCTGGGCCGCCTCAAGTGAAGGCTGGCAATTACATTGGATGCCACAGACCTGCGATCAAGGTTTGAGCTGATAGCGCCTTTCCGGTAGACTACGCTCCCTTCTTGATACAACTTCTGTGGATTCGCCTGAATCGCAGCAGTTGCCGATTACCAAGCAGTCTTTGCTGGGCGATTCCGAAAAATGTGTAGCGATCAACGTACCGGTGTTCCATTGCTGGTCTGTCACAACGCGGCGGTTTTTTTGAAAGGTGCACTGTGATTAATGCAGGTGATCGGGGGCTTCGGCCTCTCTTCGCTTTCCCCGGCGGCTCGGACCGCTTTAACGCAGACTTCTAGGGTTTTTCATGACGCGCTACATATTCGTCACGGGCGGTGTTGTTTCTTCATTGGGGAAAGGCATTGCCTCCGCTTCATTGGCGGCCATCCTGGAGGCGCGGGGGCTTAAAGTCACCATGCTCAAGCTGGACCCGTACATCAACGTCGACCCGGGCACCATGAGCCCGTTCCAGCACGGTGAAGTGTTCGTCACACATGACGGCGCCGAGACCGACCTGGACCTGGGCCATTACGAGCGGTTCATCCGCACGACCATGACCCAGAACAACAACTTCACCACAGGCCGTGTCTACGAGCACGTGCTGCGCAAGGAGCGCCGTGGTGACTACCTGGGTGCAACCATCCAGGTGATCCCGCACATCACCGACGAAATCAAGCGCCGCATCATCAAGGGCGCAGGCGATGCCGACGTGGCGATGGTCGAGATCGGTGGCACCGTGGGTGACATCGAATCCCAACCGTTCCTCGAAGCCATCCGCCAATTGCGTTTCGAAGTCGGCGCCAAGCGCGCGATGCTGATGCACCTGACACTGGTGCCGTACATCGCCACCGCCGGCGAAACCAAAACCAAGCCTACCCAGCACTCGGTCAAGGAACTGCGTTCCATCGGCCTGCAGCCGGACGTGCTGGTGTGCCGCTCCGATCACCCGATCGACATTTCCTCGCGTCGCAAGATCGCCCAGTTCACCAACGTTGAAGAGCGCGCGGTGATTGCCCTGGAAGACGCCGATACCATCTACAAGATCCCGGGGATCCTGCATTCCCAAGGCCTGGATGATTTTGTCGTCGAGCGTTTCGGCCTGCAATGCGGCGGCGCGGATCTGTCCGAGTGGGAAGCCGTGGTTGACGCCAAGCTCAACCCTGAGCACGAAGTCACCATCGCCATGGTCGGCAAGTACATGGAGCTGCTGGATGCTTACAAGTCGCTGATCGAAGCGATGAGTCACGCCGGGATCAGCAACCGTACCAAGGTCAACCTGCGCTATATCGATTCCGAAGACATCGAGAACCAGGGCACCGCGCTGCTCGAAGGTGTCGATGCGATCCTCGTGCCAGGCGGTTTCGGCCTGCGTGGCGTGGAAGGCAAGATCACTGCCGTGCAGTTCGCGCGTGAAAACAAAGTGCCGTATCTGGGTATCTGCCTGGGCATGCAAGTGGCCGTCATCGAGTTCGCCCGTAACGTGCTGGGCTGGAAAGACGCCAACTCCACCGAGTTCGACGGCAAGAGCGGCCACCCGGTCGTGGGCCTGATCACCGAGTGGGAAGACGCCACCGGCGCCGTTGAAACCCGTACCGAAAGCTCCGACCTGGGCGGCACCATGCGCCTTGGCGCACAGGACTGCCTGTTGGAGCCGGGCTCGCTGGTTCACGATTGCTACGGCAAGGACGTGATCGTCGAGCGTCATCGTCATCGCTACGAAGTGAACAACAACCTGCTGCCGCAGATCAAAGAGGCCGGCCTGAAAATTTCCGGTCGCTCCGGTGACGGCGCGCTGGTTGAAGTGGTTGAAGCACCGGATCATCCATGGTTCGTCGCTTGCCAGTTCCACCCTGAGTTCACCTCGACGCCACGTGACGGCCACCCACTGTTCAGCGGTTTCGTCAAGGCGGCACTGACGCAACACCAGAAGAAGGCGTAAACCTGATGGCCCAGAAGATCATTCGTGTCGGCGACATCGAAATCGCCAACGACAAGCCCATGGTGCTGTTCGGCGGCATGAACGTGCTGGAAAGCCGTGACATGGCGATGCAGGTGTGTGAAGAGTACGTAAAGGTTACCCAGAAACTGGGTATCCCGTATGTGTTCAAGGCCAGCTTCGACAAGGCCAACCGTTCGTCGGTGACCTCCTATCGCGGCCCAGGCCTTGAGGAAGGCATGCGGATCTTCCAGGACATCAAGCAAGCTTTCGGTGTGCCGATCATCACCGACGTCCACGAGCCCGAGCAGGCTGCCGTGGTCGCCGAAGTGTGCGACATCATCCAGTTGCCGGCCTTCCTGTCGCGCCAGACCGACCTGGTCGTGGCGATGGCCAAGACCGGCGCGGTGATCAATATCAAGAAAGCCCAGTTCCTTGCGCCCCAGGAGATGAAACACATCCTGAACAAGTGCGTGGAAGCGGGTAACGACCAGTTGATCCTTTGCGAGCGGGGTTCGAGCTTCGGCTACAACAACCTCGTGGTGGACATGCTCGGTTTCGGCATCATGAAGCAGTTCGAGTACCCGGTGTTCTTCGACGTGACCCACGCGCTGCAAATGCCCGGTGGTCGTGCCGATTCCGCCGGTGGGCGCCGTGCCCAGGTGTTGGACCTGGCCAAGGCCGGCCTCAGCCAGTCCCTGGCCGGCCTGTTCCTGGAAGCCCACCCGGACCCGGACAACGCCAAATGCGACGGCCCATGTGCCCTGCGCCTGGACAAGTTGGAACCATTCCTGGCCCAGCTCAAGCAGTTGGACGAACTGGTCAAGAGTTTTCCGACGGTAGAGACCGCGTAAGCGTCGTTTCTCCGGTAGACTTTCCCACGCTTTCTGCTCAGGCCCTCGGGCCTGAGCCTTGTCGCCTGCAAGCCTGCCCCGTTGTTCCACCCTTGCGGTCGGTCAAAAGTTTCCCTTCAGCTGCGTCGTTTTCGTCAACTTTGGAGTGTTTACAACAATGGCAAAAATCGTCGACATCAAAGGTCGTGAAGTTCTCGACTCCCGTGGCAACCCCACCGTCGAAGCCGACGTGCTTCTCGATAACGGCATCATCGGCAGCGCCTGCGCGCCGTCCGGTGCTTCCACAGGTTCGCGCGAAGCGCTGGAACTGCGTGATGGCGACAAGAGCCGTTACCTGGGCAAGGGAGTGCTCAAGGCGGTAGCCAACATCAATGGCCCGATTCGTGACCTGTTGCTGGGCAAGGATCCGCTGGACCAGAAAGCCCTGGACCACGCGATGATCGCGCTCGATGGCACCGAAAACAAAGGCAGCCTGGGCGCCAACGCCATCCTCGCCGTGTCCCTGGCTGCCGCCAAGGCCGCCGCCCAGGACCAGGACCTGCCGCTGTACGCGCACATTGCCAACCTGAACGGTACACCGGGTGTTTACTCGATGCCGGTGCCGATGATGAACATCATCAATGGTGGCGAGCACGCCGATAACAACGTCGATATCCAGGAATTCATGGTGCAGCCGGTGGGTGCCAAGAGCTTCTCCGAAGGCCTGCGCATGGGTACCGAGATTTTCCATCACCTCAAGGCTGTATTGAAGGCGCGTGGCCTGAGCACTGCCGTGGGTGATGAAGGTGGTTTCGCACCGAACCTGGCGTCCAACGAAGATGCGCTGAAAGTCATCTCCGAAGCCGTGGCCAACGCAGGTTACACACTGGGCACCGACGTGACCCTTGCCCTGGATTGCGCGGCCAGCGAGTTCTATGAAGACGGCAAGTACAACCTGTCCGGCGAAGGCCAGGTGTTCAACTCCGAAGGTTTCGCCGACTACCTCAAGGGCCTGACCCAGCGCTATCCGATCATCTCGATCGAAGACGGCCTGGACGAGTCCGACTGGGACGGCTGGAAAATCCTCACCGACAAAATCGGCGAGAAAGTCCAACTGGTGGGCGACGACCTGTTCGTCACCAACACCAAGATTCTGAAAGAAGGCATCGATAAAAAGATCGCCAACTCGATCCTGATCAAGTTCAACCAGATCGGTACCCTGACCGAAACCCTGGAAGCGATCCAGATGGCCAAGGCTGCGGGCTACACTGCCGTGATCTCCCACCGCTCCGGCGAAACCGAAGACTCGACCATTGCCGACCTGGCCGTGGGCACTTCGGCGGGCCAGATCAAGACCGGTTCCCTGTGCCGTTCCGATCGCGTTTCCAAGTACAACCAATTGCTGCGTATCGAAGAGCAACTGGCGGGTAAGGCCAAGTACAACGGTCGCGGCGAGTTTCGCGGCTGATCGCTACATGATGAAAAAAATGGTAAAAGGTCGGCGGATTGCGTCGGAAAATTCACGATAGTGAACATTTCGGCGCTAATCTGATGGCTATCAAGCACAAGCCTGGTTATTCCAGGCTTCGTGCTATCAGTTGCTACAAAAGTTTTACATGGCGGTCTTTTTTCACTGGATACCCGATATTCGATGCGCAGTCCCAATTGGTTGTTCCTCGTCTTGCTCTTGTTGCTGGCCGGCCTGCAATACCGCCTATGGGTGGGTAATGGCAGCTTCGCGCAGGTAAAAGACCTGACCCAGCAAATTGCCGACCAGCATGCCGAAAACGAACGCCTGCTGGAGCGCAACCGCGTCCTCGACGCCGAAGTGCTTGAGCTGAAGAAAGGCACGGAGACCGTTGAAGAGCGGGCTCGTCATGAATTGGGCATGGTGAAGGAGGGCGAAACCCTCTACCAGTTGGCCCAATGAGCAACAGTTTGCCGGCCTTCTGGGCCGTGATTCCTGCCGCGGGCGTCGGTGCCCGTATGGCCGCGGACCGTCCCAAGCAATATTTGCAGCTCGGTGGACGCACTATTCTCGAACACAGCCTTGGCTGTTTTCTCGATCACCCAGACCTCAAGGGGCTGGTGGTCAGTCTGGCCTGCGATGATCCCTATTGGCCCACGCTGGCCTGTGCCGTTGACCCACGTATCCAGCGCGCGGAGGGTGGTTCAGAGCGCTCGGGCTCGGTACTCAATGCACTGCTGCACTTGAACGCCCTGGGCGCCAGTGATGACGACTGGGTGCTGGTGCATGATGCTGCCCGGCCCAATTTGAGCCGTGATGATCTCGACAAACTGTTAAGCGAACTGGCCGATGATCCTGTCGGTGGCTTGCTGGCCGTGCCGGCCCGCGACACCCTTAAACGCGTCGACAAGCACGGCCGGGTGGTGGAAACCGTCGACCGCAGCTTGATCTGGCAAGCCTACACGCCGCAAATGTTCCGCCTCGGTGCTTTGCACCGCGCATTGGCCGACAGCCTGGTGGCTGACGCTGTCATCACCGACGAAGCCTCGGCCATGGAATGGTCCGGCCAGGCGCCACGCCTGATCGAAGGGCGCTCGGACAATATCAAGGTGACCCGACCGGAGGACCTTGAGTGGTTGCGGTTGCGCTGGGCGAATCGGCGGTAATCAGCGAAACCGCTATAGGGAGCAAGCCCCACCTTTGAATGTGTTCACAGCTCAAAATGTGGGAGGGGCGGTGCGACGATTCGACTTGCTCCCGATGACGGCCCGCCTGAACAGCACACAATCAACCGCAGTACTCCGGTCTCTCAGCCAACCCTTCCTTCAAGAAACCCACCAACTTGCGAACCTTCGGCGACAAATGCCGCTGCTGCGGATACAGCGCCCATACCGCGGTATTCGGCGGCTGATGCGCCTCCAGCAACGACACCAGCGCCCCACTGTGCAAATGCTGCAGCACGTAATAATCCGGCAACTGGCACAACCCCACCCCTTGCAGCGCTG
This sequence comes from Pseudomonas lactucae, assembly GCF_036688725.1. NCBI lineage: Bacteria > Pseudomonadati > Pseudomonadota > Gammaproteobacteria > Pseudomonadales > Pseudomonadaceae > Pseudomonas > Pseudomonas lactucae. The sequence goes on from NZ_JAQQPT010000012.1 coordinate 101,106, forward strand.
CATCCAGTACCGCTTGCCCACTGTTGCAGCGCCAGTTTCCCTGGACACGCTGGGAAAATTCGCGCCCATCCTGAGCTAATTGCCAGATATCCGAACTGCCGATCAGGCAGTTATGCCGGCTCAGTTCCGACAAACTATGAGGGCGCCCATACCGTTCCAGGTAGGACGGTGATGCACACACGTACATCCGGCGGGGCGCCAGGCGGCTGGCAACCATGCTTGAGTCAGAAAGGCGCCCCAGGCGAATCGCCAGGTCCAGACCTTCGTGTACCAGGTCGAGTTGGCGGTTGCTCAGTTCAATATCCACCCGCAGCTGTGGATAAAGCCCCATGAACCGCGTCACCAGCGGCACGATGAAACGTTCTCCATAGGCCACGGCGCAGGTCATGCGCAACATGCCTTTGGGTTCGCTGGCCAGGTCGCCGACCGCGCGCAGCGCTTCTTCGCGGCCGTCTTGCAGGCGTTGGCAATGCTGGAGGAAGGTTTGTCCGGCTTCTGTCAGGGTGACTTTGCGCGTACTGCGATACAGCAAACGGGTTTGCAGACGTTCTTCCAAGCGTGCGACCTGGCGACTGATATGGGACGAGGATACGCCGAGGCGTTCGGCTGCGGCGGTAAATTGGCTGCATTCGGCCACGGCGACAAACTCGTCAATGCCTTCCCAGCGGTTCTCCAGCATGAGGATTGTCCCTGTATGGCAATAATGTTTTGCTTTGTGCTGGATTATTAATCAATGAGCGGTGTTTTACACTGCTCTTCTCAATTTTCAGTGCCTGGAGAAACCCGGATGATCAAGTCACGCGCCGCTGTCGCCTTTGAAGCCAAAAAACCGCTGGAGATCGTAGAAGTAGATGTCGCCATGCCCAAGGCCGGCGAAGTCCTGCTGCGCGTGGTGGCTTCCGGCGTATGCCACACCGACGCCTACACCCTGTCGGGCGCGGACCCGGAAGGTATCTTCCCGTCCATCCTCGGTCACGAAGGCGGTGCCGTGGTTGAAGCGATCGGCGAGGGCGTCACCTCGGTTGCCGTGGGCGATCATGTGATCCCGCTTTACACCCCGGAATGTGGCAAGTGCAAATTCTGCCTTTCGGGCAAGACCAACCTGTGCCAGGCCATTCGCTCCACCCAAGGTAAAGGCCTGATGCCCGACGGCACCACGCGTTTCTCCTACAAGGGTCAGCCGATTTTCCACTACATGGGCACCTCGACGTTCTCCGAGTACACCGTATTGCCGGAAATTTCCGTGGCTAAGATTCCTAAGGAAGCGCCGCTGGAAAAAGTCTGCCTGCTCGGTTGCGGTGTCACCACGGGTATCGGTGCGGTGATCAATACCGCCAAGGTCAAGCCCGGCGATACCGTGGCCATCTTCGGCCTCGGCGGTATCGGTTTGTCGGCGGTGATCGGTGCGGTCAAGGCCAAGGCCGGTCGCATCATCGCCATTGACATCAACCCGGCCAAGTTCGAAATCGCCAAGCAATTGGGCGCCACCGACTGCATTAACCCGAAAGACTACGACCGCCCGATCCAGGACGTGATCGTCGATTTGACCGACGGCGGCGTGGACTTTTCCTTCGAATGCATCGGCAACGTGCAACTGATGCGCGCCGCCCTTGAGTGCTGCCACAAAGGCTGGGGTGAGTCGGTGATCATCGGTGTGGCCGGTGCTGGCCAGGAAATCGCCACCCGTCCGTTCCAACTGGTGACTGGTCGTGTCTGGCGCGGTTCGGCCTTCGGTGGCGTACGCGGCCGTACCGAATTGCCAAGCTATGTGGAAATGGCCCAGAACGGCGAGATCCCACTCGACACGTTCATTACCCACACCATGGGCCTGGAAGACATCAACAAAGCGTTTGACCTGATGCATGAAGGCAAGAGCATTCGTACCGTCATCCACTTCTGAGGTCGGCCATGAGTCTGGAGAATCTGTCGTGCCAGAAAAGCTTCGGCGGCTGGCATAAACGCTACAAGCATCATTCGGATGTGCTCGGTTGCGACATGACGTTTGCCGTCTACCTGCCGCCGCAAGCGGAGCAGGGCGGTAAGTTGCCGGTGCTGTACTGGCTGTCCGGGTTGACCTGCACCGATGAAAACTTCATGCAGAAGGCTGGCGCCCAGCGCATGGCCGCCGAGCTGGGGCTGATCATCGTCGCGCCGGACACCAGCCCGCGCGGCCCCGGAGTGCCGGGTGACCCTGACAACGCCTGGGACTTCGGCCTGGGCGCCGGTTTTTACCTGAATGCCACCCAGGAGCCTTGGGCCAAGCACTATCGGATGCATGACTACGTGGTGCAGGAATTGCCGGCGTTGGTTGAAGCGCATTTTCCGGCTTCGGATAAACGCGGCATCAGCGGTCACTCCATGGGCGGTCACGGTGCGTTGGTATGTGCCTTGCGCAATCCTGGGCGCTACCTGTCGGTGTCGGCGTTTTCGCCGATCAACAACCCGATGGATTGCCCGTGGGGCCAGAAAGCCTTCTCCCGTTACCTGGGCGAAGAGCGCTCGAAGTGGCGTGAATGGGATGCCTGCGTGTTGATCAGCGAAGCTTCGCAAAAGCTGCCGCTGCTGGTGGACCAGGGCGACCGCGACGACTTCCTCGCCGTGCAACTCAAGCCTGAAGCCTTGCAACAAGCGGCCAAGGCCGCCGGGCATCCGCTCGAACTGCGCCTGCAACCCGGCTATGACCACAGCTACTTCTTCATCGCCAGCTTCATCGAAGACCATTTGCGACACCATGGCCGTGCTTTGCTCGGTTAATGTGCGGCAAAAGTAGGTAGAATCACGCCCTGAATAAAATCGGGGCGTTTTTTTATGCGTATTGGCCACGGCTACGATGTGCACCGTTTCGCTGAAGGCGATTTCATCACCCTGGGCGGCGTGCGTATTGCACACCACCATGGGTTGTTGGCTCATTCCGACGGCGATGTTGTGTTGCATGCCTTGAGCGATGCCTTGCTCGGCGCGGCGGCGTTGGGTGATATCGGCAAGCACTTTCCGGACACCGACCCGACGTTCAAGGGCGCGGACAGCCGCGTATTGCTGCGCCATGTGGTCGGCCTGATCCATGCCAAGGGCTGGAAGGTCGCTAACGTCGACAACACCATCGTGGCCCAGGCGCCGAAAATGGCGCCTCACATTGAATCGATGCGCGCACTGATTGCCGCCGACCTGAACATTGAATTGGATCAAGTGAACGTGAAAGCCACCACTACCGAAAAGCTCGGGTTTACCGGTCGTGAAGAGGGCATTGCGGTGCACTCCGTCGCCTTGTTGCTGCGCGCATGAATGATCTGCAACTGTTGGGCCCGCGTGCCTATGGCGACGCCTTGGGCAGCGCCGTCCTGAAGGCCACCGCCGAAGATTTCCAGGTCGACGAAGTGCTGGATATTCCGCTGACCGGCGACGGCGAGCACCTGTGGTTGTGGGTGGAAAAGCGTGGCCTGAACACCGAGGAAGCCGCGCGCCGTATCGCCAAGGCCGCCGGCGTGCCGTTGCGCACCGTCAGCTATGCCGGGCTCAAGGACCGCCAGGCGCTGACCCGCCAGTGGTTCAGCGTGCAGTTGCCGGGCAAGGCGGATCCGGACATGAGCGCTGCGCAAAACGACACCCTCAAAATCCTGAAAACCGCGCGGCACAAACGCAAGCTGCAGCGTGGCGCACATTCGGCCAACGGGTTTACCCTGCGCCTGACTCAATTGACCGGCGATCATGCGGCTATCGACGCACGCTTGCAGTTGATCGCCCAGCATGGCATTCCCAACTATTTTGGTGCCCAGCGTTTTGGTCATAACGGCGGCAATGTGGTTGACGCCCGTGAGTGGGCCGCGCGCAAGGCCTTGCCCGAACAGCGCAATGTGCGTTCGCGGTTGCTGTCCACCGCGCGCAGTTTTCTGTTTAACAAGGTATTGGCGGCGCGCGTTGCCGACGGTTCCTGGCAACGGGCCCAGGTCGGCGACTTGCTGGCGTTTACCGACAGCCGCAGTTTTTTCCCGGCGGGCGAAGCTGAATGCAGCGACCCGCGCCTGGCGATCCTCGACCTGCACCCGACCGGGCCGCAATGGGGTGAGGGCGATTCGCCCGCGACCGGCGCGACCCATGAGCTGGAACAGGCGATTGCCGCCAGCGAAGCCGACCTGCGCGATTGGCTGGTGAATGCCGGCATGAGCCAGGAACGTCGCATTCTGCGGCTGCCCATTGGCGGGTTGACGTGGCATTATCCCGGGCCTGACATTCTGCAATTGGAATTCGTCCTGCCGGCCGGATGCTTCGCCACTGTCTTGGTGCGCGAGCTTGTTGATCTGGTGCCGGTGGGGCAGACGGACAGCCCATGCGTATTCTGATATCAAACGATGACGGTGCCACCGCACCCGGTCTTGCCGCGCTTCATGCTGCGCTGGCAGATTATGCCGAGTGCGTGGTGGTTGCCCCCGACCAGGACAAGAGCGGCGCCAGCAGTTCGCTGACGCTCGACCGTCCCCTGCACCCGCAGGTTCTGGCCAATGGCTTTATCAGCGTGAATGGTACCCCCACCGACTGCGTGCACCTGGCGATCAACAGTCTGCTTGCGCAGGAGCCGGACCTGGTGGTGTCGGGCATCAATCTCGGGGCAAACCTGGGCGATGACGTGCTGTATTCCGGTACCGTGGCCGCAGCCCTTGAAGCACGCTTCCTGGGCCGCACCTCGTTCGCGTTTTCCCTGGCTTCACGCCAACTCGACAACCTGCCCACCGCCGCCTATTTCGCGCGCAAGATGGTGGAGGCCCATGGCTCCCTGGACTTGCCGCCGCGCACGGTGCTCAACGTCAATATTCCCAATTTGCCCCTTGATCACATTCGCGGTATCCAGCTGACACGCCTTGGCCATCGCGCCCGGGCGACGGCCCCATTGAAGGTGGTCGACCCGCGAGGCAAGGAAGGCTATTGGATTGCCGCGGCGGGCGACGCCGAAGACGGTGGCGAGGGCACGGACTTTCATGCGGTGATGCAAGGCTATGTGTCGATTACCCCGTTGCAACTCGATCGCACCTTCAGTGATGCCTTCCGTGGTCTCGATGGCTGGCTGGAGGGGCTGCGCTGATGGCTCGTGAACAAGACGACCTGCTGCGTCGCGGCATCGGGATGACCTCCCAGCGTACCCGTGAGCGTTTGATCCAGCGCCTGTACGAAGAAGGCCTGTCCAACGCCCAGGTGCTGGAAGTGATCCGCCGCACGCCGCGCCATCTGTTTGTGGATGAGGCCCTGGCCCATCGGGCCTATGAAGACACGGCGTTACCCATCGGCCATAACCAGACCATCTCCCAGCCTTACATGGTTGCGCGCATGAGCGAGCTGCTGCTGGCGGCGGGGCCGTTGGACAAGGTGTTGGAGATCGGCACCGGTTCCGGCTACCAGACCGCTGTGCTGTCGCAGCTGGTGGAGCGGGTGTTCTCGGTGGAGCGCATCAAGGTGCTGCAGGACCGTGCCAAGGAGCGTCTGGTGGAGCTCAATCTGCGTAACGTGGTATTCCGCTGGGGTGATGGCTGGGAAGGCTGGCCGGCACTGGCGCCTTATAACGGTATCATCGTGACGGCCGTGGCCACTGATGTTCCGCAGGCGTTGCTCGACCAACTGGCGCCGGGCGGGCGCCTGGTCATCCCGGTGGGCTCCGGCGAAGTGCAACAATTGATGCTTATCGTGCGTGAAGATGACGGTTTTTCCCGGCATGTACTGGGTGCCGTACGCTTTGTGCCGTTGCTCAACGGCCCGTTGGCCTGATCAATTTTCGTCGGCAGTGAATTCTGTTGATAGGGATGTGTCTTACGGCGGGGTCTATCAAGTCAACATGATGGCCGCAGTGATTCAACACGCTGAATGATTCGTTTCAGTCGTGTGCCGGTAAAACTTCAATGCCCAGTTATACTTGCGTCACATTTCAAGCCTGATACAGGCGTTCATATTCAGCCACCACAAAGGGAGCGGCGGGTGAGTCTCACAGGTCTTGCGCAGCGTATGAGTAAAACAAGCTTTCAGCGACTGGTGCTTGGCCTTGTCTTCAGTTCGGTGTTGGTAGGCTGTTCCAGTTCGCCGAGCAGCGGCGCGCGGGTCGTTGACCGCACTAATGCCGCGCCGCAAAGGCCCACGGTGACCACCGGGCAATATGTGGTGCGCAAGGGTGACACCTTGTTTTCGATCGCCTTCCGCTATGGTTGGGACTACAAGGCGCTCGCAGCGCGTAACAATATTCCGGTGCCCTACACGATCCATCCGGGGCAGACGATTCGCTTCGACGGCCGCACGGGCGCCGCGCCTACGGCAGTTGTGACAAACACCGGATCTTCGCCCTCATCTTCGAGCAAAACCACCATCATTACCCGGCCTGCCGGCACGGCCGTACCGAGTCCTGCCAGCAAGCCGGCACCCGCGCCGTTGCCACCTGCCGGGCCTGCGCCGACCGGCTGGGGATGGCCTTCAAACGGAGTGTTAATTGGAAAATTCTCTTCAAACGGTAGTTTGAATAAAGGCATTGATATCGCCGGGGATTTGGGACAGCCTGTTTTAGCTGCGTCTGATGGGACAGTGGTATACGCCGGGAGTGGTTTGCGGGGCTACGGCGAGCTGGTCATCATCAAACACAGCGATACCTACGTCAGTGCTTACGGTCATAACCGCAGGCTGTTGGTTCGGGAGGGGCAGCAGGTCAAAGTCGGACAGACAATTGCCGAAATGGGTTCAACGGGGACAGACCGGGTGAAGCTGCATTTTGAGATTCGCCGCCAAGGGAAGCCTGTAGATCCTCTGCAATTCCTACCCCGTCGTTGATGTGTTGCACAGCCTGTTCCTCACGTAGAAGGAACAGGCTCCAGCGTTGCCAAGGATAAAGGCGTCGCTTGAGCTTGAGGTCGAACTCACCAAAGGACTATAACAATGGCTCTCAGTAAAGAAGCGCCGGAGTTTGACATCGACGATGAGGTTCTCCTTATGGAGACCGGTATCGATAAGGAGTCGATGTCGAATGATGAAGGGGCTGCTAAACCTTCAGTTCGCACCAAATCCAAGAACTCCACCGCGTTAAAGCAACACAAATACATTGACTACACGCGGGCGCTCGACGCGACCCAGCTGTACCTCAATGAAATCGGTTTTTCCCCTCTGCTCACCCCCGAAGAAGAAGTCCATTTTGCGCGCTTGTCGCAAAAGGGTGACCCGGCCGGGCGCAAGCGCATGATTGAAAGCAATCTGCGCCTGGTGGTGAAAATCGCCCGACGCTACGTCAATCGTGGCCTGTCCCTGTTGGACCTGATCGAGGAGGGCAACCTGGGCTTGATCCGGGCTGTGGAGAAGTTCGACCCTGAACGGGGCTTCCGTTTTTCAACCTATGCCACCTGGTGGATTCGCCAGACCATCGAACGGGCGATCATGAATCAGACCCGCACGATCCGTTTGCCGATCCATGTGGTCAAGGAGCTCAACGTCTACCTGCGGGCAGCGCGTGAGCTGACTCAGAAACTCGATCATGAACCTTCGCCCGAAGAAATCGCCAACCTGCTGGAAAAACCGGTGGGTGAGGTCAAGCGTATGCTCGGTCTTAACGAGCGTGTGTCTTCGGTCGATGTCTCGCTGGGCCCGGATTCGGATAAAACCCTGCTGGACACCCTGACGGATGATCGCCCTACGGATCCTTGCGAGCTGTTGCAGGACGATGATCTTTCCCAAAGCATTGACCAGTGGCTGTCTGAGCTGACGGACAAGCAGCGTGAGGTGGTGATTCGCCGCTTCGGCCTGCGTGGCCATGAGAGCAGTACCCTGGAGGACGTAGGCCTGGAGATCGGCCTGACCCGTGAGCGGGTGCGACAGATCCAGGTAGAAGGGCTCAAGCGCTTGCGTGAGATCCTGGAGAAGAACGGCTTGTCGAGTGAGTCGTTGTTCCAATAACGACGCAGCTTTAAAGCTTGAGTGTGGGAGAGGGCCGCTCCCGATAGCAGTAGTTCAGTCACTGGAAGTATTGACTGACACGCCGCTATCGGGAGCAAGCCCCCTCCCACATTTTTTTGCCTGGCGTTTGTTCGGGTATTTCAAGAAATCCAGGCATAAAAAAACCCCGCTTTTGAGGGCGGGGTCTTTTCGACTAAGTCAGTACAAGTTAGATAACTTGAACTTCTTCAGCTTGCATGCCTTTCTGACCGCGGGTAGCGATGAAAGAAACCTGTTGGCCTTCTTTCAGGCTTTTGAAGCCGTCGGATTGGATAGCTTTGAAGTGAACGAACAGGTCGTCACCGGATTGTGGAGTGATGAAGCCGAAGCCTTTTTCATCGTTGAACCACTTAACGGTACCAGTTTGGCGATTAGACATGGTGTAACTCCTTGAACAAAGTTAACTGCGACTCAGGAAAAGCCCTGGCCGAGACTGAGTGCAAAGAGCAGGAAAAATTCTTGGAGATGGTTGGATCGAAATTCAACATATCGTGTAGAGATTCTCAGTGACACAAGCAACACAGTGACGCCACCTTAACCGTTTTTCAGGAACGTGCCAATGGTATTTCCGAAGGTTTCTCTATTTTCGTGACTGGCGGTGGTATTTACGCTCACTGGGCATGGTTACTTGGTCCCCGGCCACGTGGGCCATGGCTTATAGCAAGCGGTGCATTCATCAAGAAAAGCCCGACGGCCTTTGAACCCCAACGCCGGCCCCGGTAAGATGCCCAACAGAATTTTCCACCTCGCTATTCAGGACACCCGCCATGAGCATCAAATCGGACAAGTGGATTCGCCGCATGGCGCAAGAGCACGGCATGATCGAACCGTTCGTTGAGCGCCAGATTCGTGGTGAAGGCGATGACCGTGTGATCTCCTACGGGGTTTCCAGCTACGGCTACGATGTACGCTGCGCCGATGAGTTCAAGGTGTTCACCAACATCAATTCGGCGATCGTCGACCCTAAGAACTTCGACGAAAAGAGCTTCGTCGACGTCAAGAGCGACGTCTGCATCATCCCGCCAAACTCTTTCGCCCTGGCGCGCACCGTGGAGTTCTTCCGTATTCCTCGCGACGTGCTGACCATCTGCCTGGGTAAAAGCACCTACGCCCGCTGCGGCATTATCGTCAACGTGACGCCGCTTGAGCCCGAGTGGGAAGGCCATGTGACTCTGGAGTTCTCCAACACCACCACGCTGCCGGCGAAAATCTATGCCAATGAAGGCGTGGCGCAGATGCTGTTCCTGCAGTCTGATGAGGCCTGTGAAGTGTCCTACAAAGACCGCGCCGGCAAATACCAGGGCCAGCGCGGCGTGACCTTGCCACGCGCTTGATCGAAAGGTCCTACGCGTAAAGGGAATTAGTCTGCAGAAAGTGACTCTATTGGGTGTACTGCCTCGGCGCGTGTAAAACGCGCCGAGCCACGCTTGAGGAGTGCCTTATGAAAATCGACCCGCGAATCAGCGCTGAACTTGCCCGGCTTGAACCCAACCAGATTGGTGTTCTGGCCTGGTCCCTGATGGCCGATCCCACCTACGCGGGCGGCATCCCCGGCCAACCCGAGCCGGATTATCCACAGCCTACCGAACCGGGTGAACCCACTCTTCCGGACGAGCCACCGCCAGCGCCAGTCGCCTGATTCCTGAAAGGTCAGTCCGCGCTTAAGCGAACGGGCCACACCTGGTGATCGCCGATCACATAGATTTGGCGATCATTGTCCTGCGCGACGGTAAATCCTCCGGTAAATGCGCCATACGCCGGCAACAGACTCACACGTCCCCCGACCTGAAAGCACGGTAGCCGCAAACTCTGGCGGCCCTTGCCGCGCAGGCGATACACCGGGTGAACATGCCCTGCCAGCACATGATGGCTGGCGTGGGCATCCGGTTCGTGTTGCAGAGCAAACGGCCCCATCAGCAGTGGCTCCGGGACTACCTCGATCCTCAAGTCGACAGGCGGATCGCCTGCGCGTTTATCGTGATTGCCGCGGATCAAGGTCATGGGCAGCTCAGGGTTGCGCTCACGCCACGCGCGCAACGCAGCCAGCGTGCCGCTGGCGTGGGAGCCGGGGCCATGCAGGAAGTCGCCGAGGAAGATCACTCTTTCGCACCGATAGGCCGCCAACAGCCGATCCAACCGCTGCAGATTCTCGGTGGTGGTCCCTTGCGGCACAGGCTGCCCGAGGCTGCGATAGGCCGATGCCTTGCCAAAGTGCGCATCGGCAATCAGCAGACATCGGCGTGCCGGCCAATATACGGCCTTGTCCGCCAGCAACCACAGTTCCTCTCCCAGCAGCGTCACTGAACAATGCATCAGGGCTTCCCGTTATCCGCGGCTTTTTCCAGGTCCTTGACCATTCGCGCAATGCGCTCCGACAGTTTTTCCGAACTCATGCTCTCGCGCATCCGCTCCACCAGCAGCGGGAAGGCCAACGGTGTAGGCCGTGTGATCAGGTGCAGGTCGAGTTCGAGGGCCGACAGGTGAAGTAATGTCTCTTCCAGCCTGCGAATATCCAGTTCATCGCGTAGGACTTCTTCCCCGGCCTGGGCCAGCAACAGGTTCTGCGGGTCATATTGCTTGAACACCTCAAAGAACAAACCGCTGGATGCCTGCACCTGCCGGGTACTTTTCGGCGCGCCGGGGTAGCCGGCAAATACCAGCCCGGCGATGCGCGCAATTTCACGAAAGCGGCGCAAGGCCAGTTCCCCGGCGTTCAGGCTGGCCACGACGTCCGTCAGCAAGTCTGCCGGGCTCAGCAGCGCGACGTTCAACAAAGCCGGCCAATCCACCGCCGTGGCGCTCAACAGTTCCAAGCCGTAGTCGTTGACCGCAATGGAGAAAGTCACCGGTTGCACCTGGCTGACCCGCCATGCCAGCAGGCTGGCCAGCCCCAGGTGCACTTGGCGCCCGGCGAACGGGTAGAGGAACAGGTGCCACCCCTCCCGCGACTTCAACGCTTCGGCCAACAGATGCCCGCGTGTAGGCAAGCCCGACCAGCGCAACTGCGTCTGCAACAGGGGTTGCACCGCGCGCATCTCCGGGCCTTCGAAATGCCCTTGGGCTGCTGCATCAAGGCGCGCCACCAGTGCCTGTGCCAGTTCATTGGAAAGCGGCATGCGCCCACCATTCCAGCGCGGTACGGCAGCTCTTTTGGCGGTGCTGCGGCGGACGTAGGCGGTCATGTTTTCCACGCGTACCAACTCCAATAAGCGCCCGGCGAACAAGAAGCCATCACCGGGCTTGAGCCGAGCGATAAAACCTTCCTCGACACTCCCGAGGTTTTTGCCGCCGCCGCCCTTGCTCCAGAACTTCAGCTGGATACTCGCATCGCTGACAATCGTACCGACGCTCATGCGATGGCGCCGCGCCAGCCGTGCGTCGGGTACGCGCCAGATGCCGTGCTCATCGGGTTCCACACGACGGTAATCCGGATAAGCAGTCAGCGACAGCCCGCCATGGCGCACAAACCCCAGGGCCCAGGCCCATTCGACCTCGGTGAGGTGGCGATAGGCCCAGGCGCCGCGCACTTCTTCCAGCAGCGCATCCGGGGTAAAACCGCCGCCCAGGGCCATACTCACCAAGTGCTGTACGAGTACATCCAACGGTTTGTAGGGTGATTCGCGGGCTTCGATGTGGCGCTCGGCAATCGCGTCCTGGGCCGCCGCCGCTTCTACCAGCTCCAGACTATGTGTGGGCACCAGTGTCACCCGTGACGGCCGCCCCGGCGCATGGCCCGAGCGCCCGGCGCGCTGCATCAGGCGTGCCACGCCCTTGGCCGAGCCGATCTGCAACACCCGTTCCACCGGCAGAAAATCCACCCCCAAATCCAGGCTGGAGGTGCACACCACCGCTTTGAGCTGCCCATCTTTCAAGGCCCGCTCCACCCAGTCACGGGTTTCCCGCGACAGCGAACCATGGTGCAGGGCGATCACCCCGGCCCAATCCGGCCGTGCCTCCAAGAGTGCCTGGTACCAGATTTCCGACTGCGCCCGCGTGTTGGTAAACACCAGGCAACTGCTACTGGCGTTCACCTCGGCCACCACCTGGGGCAGCATTTTCAGACCGATATGCCCCGCCCAGGGAAAACGTTCGGCGACCGGTGGCAGCAAGGTGTCGACTTTCAACTGTTTGGCCGTTTGCCCCTGCACATTGATCCCACCGCCCTGTGGGACTAAAACCTCCAGCGCGTGGGCCTGGTTACCCAAGGTCGCCGAGATCCCCCACACCATCAATTGCGGATGCCAGCGTCGCAGTCGTGCCAATGCCAATTGCAGCTGTACGCCACGCTTGTTGCCGATCAATTCGTGCCATTCATCCACCACTACCATGCGCAGGTGCGCCAGGCCGGCCTCGCTGTCGGCGCGAGCGAGCATCAGGGTCAGGCTTTCGGGCGTGGTGACCAGTGCGCTTGGCTGGCGCCGGGTCTGGCGGGCGCGCTCGCTGCTGCTGGTGTCGCCTGTGCGCAGACCGACGCTCCAGGGAATCTGCAAGGTCTCAAGCGGCGCTTCAAGGGCGCGAGCGGTGTCGGCGGCCAGCGCACGCATCGGCGTGATCCACAGCACAGTCAGCGGTTCGGCGGGCGGTTTGCGTTTACCGGCAGCGGGCGGGCGAGTGAGGGCGAAGCGATTGAGTGCGGCAAACCACAGCGCATAGGTTTTACCGGCACCGGTGCTGGCATGCAGCAACCCTGACTGGCCGTGTTTGACTGCCGCCCACACGTCTTTTTGAAAGGCGAACGGCTTCCAGCCCTTGGCGGCAAACCATTGCTTGGCGAAATCGATGGGTTTTGCCATACGGCGGCTGACATTCCGGAGGGTCTATTCCCACAGACCCTCCAGGCGCCGCAAAGGTTTACTTCAAATTGCCACTCAGAAATTGCTGCAGGCGCTCGCTCTTCGGATTACCCAGCACGTCCTCCGGCGCACCTTGCTCTTCCACCAGGCCTTTGTGCAGGAACAGCACTTGGCTCGATACCTTGCGCGCAAAGCTCATCTCGTGGGTGACCATGATCATGGTGCGACCTTCTTCGGCCAGGCCCTGGATCACCTTCAGCACTTCACCCACCAGTTCCGGGTCCAACGCCGAGGTCGGTTCGTCGAACAGCATCACTTCCGGCTCCATGGCCAGCGCGCGGGCGATCGCCACCCGCTGTTGCTGGCCGCCGGAAAGAAACGCCGGGTACTGGTCGGCCACGCGCGCCGGCAACCCCACCTTGTCCAGATAACGACGCGCACGGTCTTCGGCGTCCTGCTTGCTGCAGCCCAGCACCCGACGCGGCGCCATGGTGATGTTTTCCAGCACGCTCATGTGGCTCCACAGGTTGAAGTGCTGGAACACCATCGCCAGCCGCGTGCGCAGGCGCTGCAACTCGGCGTCGTCGGCCACGCGCATGCCGTGGCGGTCGCTGACCATGCGGATCGCCTGGCCGTCGAGGGTCATGGCGCCGTCGTTGGGGGTTTCCAAAAAGTTGATGCAGCGCAAGAAGGTACTCTTGCCCGAACCGCTGGCGCCGATCAGGCTGATCACGTCACCGGTCTTGGCCTTGAGCGAGACACCTTTGAGCACCTCATTGTCGCCATAGCTTTTATGCAGGCCTTCAACGGTCAATTTGTACATGGGGCATGCATCCTCAAGGCGAAAGTAGATAGCCGCTACGGTAGGCCTGTAAACCTGCGACATGGCCGATGACCATCCCGGCAGTGGCCATGCGGCGTAGCGAACGGGCGTAAAGCAGGCCTGCGTTCCGGCAGTGCACGGGCGTTACGCGGTCGGTAAGGGGGTCGATGATTTCGGCGATCAGTTGCCCGGCCTCCAGGTATTCACCGGGCAGGGCGCTGAACACCAGCAAGCCGCCAACCGGCGTGGCCACCGGTTCCACGCCGGCGAGTGGGGTGGCCGGGTAGGGCAGCGCGGGCAGCGGCGCCGCGTTGCCTGTGATGGCGCCGAAGTGAATCAGGTAATCAATGATCGCCTGGCAGTCGAGGCTGGCCAGGCCGTGGTTCACATCACCCTGGCCGCGCAGTTCGACGGTCACCGAAACGCTGCCCATGGGAATCGGGAAGCGCTCGCCGAAGCGCTGCTGCAACTGCCACCATACCAGGGTGAAACACTCGTCGAACGACTGCCCGCCGGAATCGGTGGCCAGTAAGTTGGCCTCCGAGCCGAGGTAGCGCGCCAACGGCTCCACCTGCGGCCAGGCTTCGGGCGTGGTGTACAGGTGCGCCACGGCTTCGAAGTCGCAGTGCAGGTCCAGCACCAGGTCGGCATCGCAAGCCAAACGTTGCAGCACCAAACGCTGGGACTGCAATTGGGTCGCGGCGGTGTGTCCGGCCAGGGCGCTGCTTAATGCGGCGCGGATCAACCGGGCGTTGTGCTGCGCGTCATCGCCGAGCAGCGCCTCGACCTGGTCGCCGACGACTTCGCTGAGGTCGACAAACAGGCGATTGAAGTTCTGTCCGCTCTCCAGTTCGTAACGGCCCAGCGGGATGTCCATCAACACCTGTTCCAGGCCCACGGGGTTGGCGACGGGCACCAATACGATTTCGCTCGACAACCGCCCGGCCGCTTCCAGCTCGGTCAGGCGCGCCTTCAAGTGCCAGGCCACCAGCATGCCCGGCAGCTCATCGGCATGCAGCGACGACTGGATGTAGACCTTGCCTTCGACCTGCGCAGGGCCGAAGTGGAAACTGTGGATCTGCCGCGCGGTGCCTGGCACCGGCGCGATCAGATCATGTAACTGATGCCGCATGAAGGCTCCTTAATGGCTCGGGCCGAGGAAGGCCAGCCAGCGGCGCTCCGCCAGACGAAACAGGCCGACCAGGGCGAAGGTCACGGCCAGGTAGATCAGTGCCGCGATGCCGAACGACTGAAAGGTCATGAAGGTGGCCGAGTTGGCGTCCCGCGCGACTTTAAGGATGTCCGGGATCGTTGCGGTAAAGGCCACGGTGGTCGAGTGCAGCATCAGGATCACTTCGTTGCTGTAGTAGGGCAGCGAACGGCGCAGGGCCGAGGGCATGATCACGTAGGCGTACAGTTTCCAGCCGCTGAGGCCGTAGGCCTTGGCCGCCTCGACTTCGCCGTGGGCCATGCTGCGGATGGCCCCGGCGAAAATCTCCGTGGTATAGGCGCAGGTGTTGAGTGCAAAGGCCAGGATGGTGCAGTTCATCGCATCGCGAAAGAATGCATCCAGCACCGGTTGGGCGCGCACGGCGGCGATGCTGTAGATGCCGGTGTAGCAAATCAGCAGCTGTATATAGAGGGGTGTGCCGCGAAACAGGTAGGTGTAGAACTGCACCGGCCAACGCACCAGGCGCTTGCGTGATACGCGCGCGATGGACAACGGAATCGACACCACAAAACCAATCACCAGTGCGGCGCTGAGCAACCACATCGTCATGGCCAGTCCGGTGATGTGCTGGCCGTCGCTGTAAAGGAACGGGCGCCAGTATTCCTGCAAGAGTTCGATCATCGCACGGCCTCCCGGGCGCCTGCGGAGTAACGACGTTCAAGACGGCGCAACACGAAATTGGACGCGCTGGTGATCAACAGGTAGATCAGCGCGGCAAGTACCAGGAAATAGAACAACTGATAGGTGCTCTTGCCCGCATCCTGGGCGGCTTTGACCAGGTCGGCCAGGCCGATGATCGACACCAGGGCGGTGGCCTTGAGCATCACCATCCAGTTGTTGCCGATGCCGGGCAGGGCAAAACGCATCATCTGCGGGAAAGTCACGTAGCGAAACCGCTGCCCGCGCTTGAGGCCGTACGCGGTGGCGGCTTCCAGTTGGCCGCGGGGCACGGCGAGGATCGCGCCGCGAAACGTCTCGGTGAAGTAGGCACCGTAGATAAAGCCCAGGGTGATGACCCCGGCGCTGAATGGGTCGATTTCGATGTATTCCCATTCCATAAAGTCGGTAAGACCGGTGAGCCAGGTTTGCAGGCTGTAGAAAATCAGCAGCATCAGCACCAGGTCGGGCACCCCGCGGATCAGCGTGGTGTAGAGCTGGGCGGGAATGCGCAGGAAGGGCAGGCTGGACAGTTTGGCGCTGGCGCCGAGCAGACCCAGCAATACGCTGACGGCCAGGGACAGTACCGACAACTTGAGGGTCATCCAGGTGCCTTGCAGCAACAGCGGGCCGAAACCCTTCAAACTGAATGCGCTCAGCCCGAGGGTTTGCAACAGATCTTCGAACATAAATCAGGACCTATGGCGATAAAAAAGCGCCCCTCCAAAAGAGGGGCGCCCCGGGGCATTACTTGCCGCTGTACAGGTTCAGATCGCCAAAGTGTTTTTTCTGAATCTCGGCATACTTGCCATCATCGTGTAACGCTTTGATACCTTTATCCAAAAGGGCCTTGAGTTCAGTGTTACCTTTTTTGATACCGATCGCGGTTTTCGACGGCAGCAGCGGGTCGTCGATCGGCGCGCTGACTTCGTAGCCGGCACCGGCTGGGGACTTCAAAAAGCCCAGTTCAGCTTGCAGCATGTCTTGCACGGATGCATCGAGGCGCCCGGACGTCAGGTCAGCGTAGACCTGGTCCTGGTTGGCGTAGGCCTTGGTGGTCACACCGGCCTTGTCCAGCACGGCCTTGGCGTAGGCTTCCTGAATGGTGCCTTGCTCGTAGCCCACGGATTTGCCCTTGAGCGACTCAGGAGTGGAGTAACCCGCGCCTTTCTTGAACACCAGCGACGTTGGGCCGGAGAACAGTTCGCTCGAGAAGTCGATGGCCTTTTCGCGCACCGGGGTCACGGTCATGGACGAAATCACGCCGTCGAACTTGTTGGCTTTCAGGCCCGGAATCATGCCGTCGAAGTCACTCTCGACCCACTTGCACTTCACTTTCAACTCAGCGCAGATGGCATTGCCCAGGTCGATATCGAAGCCCACCAGGCTGCCGTCGGCGGCTTTGGATTCAAACGGCGCGTAGGACGGATCGACACCAAAACGCAATTCCTTGTATTCCTTGGCCGTGGCGACGCCGGCGGCCATGCACAGAGCCAGTGCAGAAAGGGTCAGCAATGCTTTTTTCATTATGTAATCCCTGGAAACCAAGATAAGCGCTTGTGGCGCGTTTAGGACTGTTACTGAACGGTGTCAGACGGATCACTGGTAGCAATTTCTGCACCATAGTTCCGAATGTGGCTCCGAATGATCGTTTTAAAAGGTGGGACGAAGGAGTTCTGAGCGTAGGAAATGCCCGAAAATGGGCATTGAAAATTGAGTGCACTTTTTTGGGTCGTGTGGCTTGCGCCCGATGGCAGAGTGTCAGTCAGCGTAGTCAGTGACTGGCACTCCTATATCGGGAGCAAGCCCCCTCCCACCAGGGTTCAGCGTCAGGCCAACAGGTCTTGCAGGGTGGCCAAGTTATCCGCCTCATCCACCGCCTTATCCTGCCGCCAGCGCAGCATCCTTGGAAAGCGCACCGCAATCCCGCTTTTATGGCGTTTGGACAGGGCAATTCCTTCAAATCCCAGCTCAAACACCATGCTCGGCGTCACGCTGCTGACCGGGCCGAATTTTTCCACCGTGGTTTTGCGCACGATTGCGTCGACCTTGCGCATTTCTTCGTCGGTCAGTCCGCTGTATGCCTTGGCGAACGGCACCAGGCTGCGCTCGCTGCCGGGCGGGCCGTCCCACACCGCAAAGGTGTAGTCGCTGTACAAACTGGCGCGCCGGCCGTGGCCTCGTTGCGCGTAGATGAGCACTGCATCGACACTGAAGGGGTCGACTTTCCACTTCCACCACAGGCCCATGTCCTTGGTGCGGCCCACGCCGTACAGGCCTTGGCGATCCTTGAGCATCATGCCCTCCACACCGAGGCTGCGCGAGGCTTCGCGCTGTTCGGCCAACGCCGCCCACGTTTCACCCTGCAACAGCGGCGAAGCCAGCAACACGGGCCTGTTGCATTCGCCAATCACCCGTTCGAGCTGCGCTCGACGTTCGGCCTGGGGACGGTTGCGCCAGTCATCGCCCTGATATTCCAGCAGGTCGTAAGCGAGGACCGCGACCGGCGCGTCCTCAAGCACTTTTTTGCTCAGGGTCTTGCGGCCTATGCGCTGTTGCAGCAGGGCGAAGGGTTGCACCGAGTCTTTCCACACCACGATTTCACCGTCGATCACTGTGCCATCGGGCAGGCCACTCACCAGGCTGTGGAGTTCAGGGAAGCGCTCGGTGACCAGCTCTTCACCCCGCGACCAGACCCACAACCGACCTTCGCGCTTGACCAGTTGTGCGCGAATGCCATCCCACTTCCATTCCACTTGCCAGTCGGCGGGTGACCCGAGCAGCGCGTCGAATTGCTCCACCGGTTGCGACAAACCATGGGCGAGAAAAAACGGATAAGGCTGCCCGCCACGTTGGGCGTGTTCGTCAGACGATTCGGCGGCTATCAGCTTGAGGTAGCCCTCAGCTGTAGGACGGTTGGACAGGTCGGTGTAACCCACCAAGCGCTGGGCCACGCGTTTGCTGTCCAGATGGGCCATGGCTGCGAGGGCGCGGGTGACCAGCAGTTTGGACACGCCGACCCGAAAGCTGCCGGTGATCAACTTGATGCACACCATCAGGCTGGGTTGATCCAGTTGCGCCCACAGTACTGGCAAACGGGCGGCCAGCTCTTGCGGTGGCAGACCGCGCAAGGGCAAAAGTTTTTCTTCCAGCCACACGGCCAAGCCGTCTTCCGAGGTGTGGGTCGATTCCGGCAGCAGCAGGGAAATTGTCTCTGCCAGGTCGCCCACCGACTGATAGCTTTCTTCGAACAACCACGGTTCGATACCCGAGGCTTCGGTGGCCATGTCCCGTAACAGACGCGTCGGCACCAAT
Source organism: Pseudomonas lactucae (assembly GCF_036688725.1). Lineage (NCBI taxonomy): Bacteria > Pseudomonadati > Pseudomonadota > Gammaproteobacteria > Pseudomonadales > Pseudomonadaceae > Pseudomonas > Pseudomonas lactucae. The sequence continues at coordinate 119,872 of NZ_JAQQPT010000012.1, forward strand.
TGCCGGGGCCGCCCGCCGGATAGAAAGTACACCGCCCAGGCCGCATCTTGCGCTGGCGCTTCCCGGAAATAGGCCTGCAACGCCGCAAGCTTGGCGTTGCTGGACGTGGTGGCGTCGAGGTTGGCGTACAGCTCGGCGAAGGCCTTCATGCTGTGGCTTCCTCTTCGTCATCACCGTATTCGGTGCTGAAACCCTGGGCGTCCAGGCCTTTTTCCCGCAGGTGGCGTACCAATACGCCGACAGAACCGTGGGTGACCATCACCCGCTCAGCGCCGGTTTGTTCGATAGCCCATAACAGGCCCGGCCAATCGGCGTGGTCCGACAGCACAAAGCCGCGGTCCACGCCACGCCGCCGCCGTGTGCCACGCAAGCGCATCCAACCGCTGGCGAAGGCATCGCTGTAGTCGCCGAAGCGGCGCATCCAACTGCTGCCGCCGGCGGACGGCGGAGCGATGATCAGCGCCTGGCGCAACTGTGGGTCGGTCTTTTTGAAATCGCCGGCGTAGAGAGTTTCTGGGATATAGATGCCGGCCTCGCGATACACCCGGTTCAAGGGTTCGACCGCGCCGTGACTGAGGATCGGGCCGATGCTGGCGTCGATGCCATGCAGGATGCGTTGCGCTTTGCCGAAGGAATAGCAGAACAACACGCTGGCCTTGCCGGTCGCGATGTTCGCCTGCCACCAGTCGTTGATCCCGGCGAAAATCTGCGCTTGGGGTTGCCAGCGGTAGATTGGCAGGCCGAAGGTGGATTCGGTGATGAAGGTGTGGCAACGCACCGGTTCGAAAGGCGTGCAGGTACCGTCGGGCTCGACCTTGTAGTCGCCGGACGCCACCCAGACTTCGCCCCGGTATTCCAGGCGCACCTGGGCTGAACCGAGCACATGCCCGGCGGGGTGGAAACTCAGGGTGACGCCGTGGTGCTGCAGTTGTTCGCCGTAGGCCAGGGTTTGCAGGTTGATGTCCTGGCCCAGGCGTGAGCGCAGGATACCTTCGCCGGGTGCCGCCGCCAGGTAATGCTCGTTGCCGGTACGGGCGTGATCGCCGTGAGCGTGGGTGATGACCGAACGTTCGACCGGGCGCCAGGGATCAATGTAGAAATCTCCGGCAGGGCAATAGAGGCCTTCGGGGCGGGCGATGACAAGGTCCATGGGGTGACCGGGGAGGTGGGCTTATCAGGTATGAGGCGGGGGCGAGCGCAGAAGTTCTATCTGAATGCATCGGGGCAAATGTGGGAGGGGGCAAGTCGAATCGTCGCACCGCCCCTCCCACATTTTGAAGCGTTTACTTGCCTGGGGTCAGGGTCAACCGCGTCTTCCCATACGCCTTTTCGAAGTTCTGCGGCTGCATCGGGAAGCTCAGGTATTGCGCCTTGAGCGACGGGTCGATGCCGTTGGCATAGTTGGGGCTGGCCGGGTTGCCGGATTGGCCGGTGCCGCCCTGGCCCATCATCGGTTCCGCCTGGCCGAAGTCGACGATCATGCGCAGCGCCGGCACCTGGGTGGTGTCGAAGTTTTGCCCCCAGTTATACGGCGAGGGGTTCAAGGTGTTGTGGTCGCCACCGGACGCCAGCGGGCCACGAATGATCTGGCCGGCGGCGTTCTTCCAGGTGGTGCTGTGCAGCTTGCCCCATTGCCAGGCCTTGTGATCGGCGCCCAACTGGCTGTCGCCGGCGGTCATCGCGGCCGCCAGGCTGCGGGCGAGGATCGCTGGTTTGTCTTCTTTTTGCGCGGTGCGCACGTCGTCCCAGAACGGGCTGTCTTCGCGGCCCAGCAGGTGGTCGGCCTGGGCGGCGTAGGACAGGTTGGCGTTGCTGATGAATGCCTTCCAACTGGCGCTGTTTTCCGGGCCGAGTTCGTCGAGGAAAATCTGTTTGCTGCTTTCCTGCAGGAACAGCTCGTAGATCGCCGCGTCGGCGGAGGTGGCAGCCAGGCGGCCGTCGAAGGCCATCAGGCGATTCAGCGCTTCGCGCGCCTTGGCCTGGTCGGCGGCCGGCAGTGCATCGATTGCCTGTTTCAGCGGCTGGGCCATGCCCGGTGCCTGGAACATGGTCTTGAGCTTGGCAGCGAAGGTGGTGGTCTGGTCGTATTGCATGGCGATCAGGCTGCGACTGTCGTGCTTGCCCGCATTGGCCAGCTGCGCGAGACGCTCGCTGCGCTCCGGCGCGTCCCAGGAATTGGACAACTGCATGCCATAACCGCGCGGTGCGGTGCGCTGGTTGGCGGTGCCGATCCAGCCTTGGACCGGGTCCTGGTCATAGGGGTGCAGCATCGCGTCGGCGTAGCCATCCCAATCAAAACGTGTGTCCCAGCCCGGTGAGGGCAGCAGGCCTTCGCCTTCGCGGCGGTTGGGGAAGCGGCCGGTGACCTGCCAGCCGATGTTGCTGGCGTCGGCGAAGATCATGTTGAGGGCAATTGCGCGGATTTCCCGGGTCGCGTCGGACGCCTTGCCGGCGTTTTGCGCGCGGGACAGGTCGAAAAACGCATCCAGGCTCTTGTCGTCTTTGAAGTCGGCGGTTTGCAGGGCCAGGCCCAGACCGCTGGTGAGCGCCTGGCTGCTGTTGAGCAGGGCGCCGTGACGGGTTTCGTAGACAACTTCGCGAATCGAGCGTTGGCCTTTGACGAAGAAGGTTTCGTTACGCACGCCCGCCGGCAGCCATTTGCCGTTGTTCTCGTAGTACAGCGCGTTGCCCTGGCGTTTGACCTTTTCCAGGAACAGATCCTGGGTGTCACCCTTGACCGTGCTCATGCTCCACGCCACTTTGCCGTTGAACCCTGACAACAGCGTCGGCAGGCCGGCAATCGAGGCACCGACCGCCTGGTATTTAGGGGCGCGGATCTGCACGTAACTCCACGGCGACGGGGCTTGCGGCTGGGCGGCCAGGTCGCCTGCCAACAGGCTCTTGCCGCTGCGGCTGCGTTGCGGGCCGATCGCCCAGTTGCTCGAGGTGGTGACCGCCAGCGCATTGAGGCTGCCCAGTTGCTGGCTGACCGTGTCCAGCCCGGCCAGGCCGCTGATCTGGCTGAAGTTCACGCCTTTGAGTTTGTCGGCTTCGGCCAGGGGGATCGGTTCATCCGGTGCGCTTGGGGTAAGCCAGGCCAGTTTGTCGACGCCGACTTTTTGCGCGAGCACCAGGGAGGCCAGTTCTTCCTGCAGGTTGGCCGACTCGCTGAAACTCAGCAGGCAGAACAACAGCGCCGAATCTTCCGGCTTCCAGTACTCGGGCTTGTAGCCGCTCTGGGCCAGGTCCGGCGGCAGCTTGTCGCGGTAGCGGAACAGGTAGGCGTTGACGCCACGGGCATACACTTCGAAGAAGCGCTTGAGGCGCGGCGAGGAGGCGTTATACAGCTCGCCGGCGCTTTTCTTCAGGTTGACCGCCCGCATGAAACGGTCGACATCCAGCACCTCGGTCCCGGACATCTCAGCCAGGCGGCCCTGGGCCAGCAGACGCAGGGTAACCATCTGGGTAATGCGGTCACTGGCGTGCACATAACCAAGGGTGAACAGCGCGTCGTGGAAGGTGTTGCTTTCGATCAGCGGCATGCCCTGAGCATTGCGACGCACCGACACATTCTGTGCCAGGCCCTTGATTGGCTGCACACCGGCGACGGGAGGCAGGGTGTCCTGGGTGCTCTGGAGCTGGCAACCGGCCAGGCTTAATGCACTGGCCACTGCCGCGGCAACGCCGAACCGGGGAAGAAAATGTGAGAGGGCTGGCGAGGCCATGGCAAAGCTCCTGCGGGGGGTAGCGTCAGTAAAGGCGCTACGTTAGTGAGCGCGGCGAAACGACGCAAGCAGGAGTTGTGGCAATTGCGTGAGAACTTGAGTCTTGTACAAATCAATGTGGGAGGGAGCAAGTCCTTCCCACATCAGGCATCAGGATTATCTGTGTGGCTTACGCCCCGTGACACTTCTTGAACTTCTTCTCGCTGCCGCACGGGCAAGGATCGTTGCGGCCAACGTCCTTCAAGGCGTTGCGCACGGGCTCCTGGTGAGCATGGCCGCAGTTCGGGCCGTGGACATGACCGTGGTCGTGATCATGATGATCGTGATCGTGGTTGCAGTCGGGACCATGGACATGGGGTTGCTGAGTCATCGATGTTGCTCCGGAATAAAATCACCGGGGATTATCTCGCCATTGTGGGCTACCTGCACGTCATAACCGATGAATAATCCGGTTTTCAGCTCGCCTTCCAGGCGATAAGGCACGGGCCGCCTGGGTTTTTTCAGCATCTGCACCACATCCCGTATCTGCGGCCAGAGGTTGGTGCGCACCGACACCTTGAAAAACGCGTGGCCTCGCGGCGGTACGGTGAGCCACTCGTTGGACTCGCCTTCGGTAAGCACAAAATCACCCAGGGTGACCTTGTAGATCAGGCCACGCACGGTCAGGTCGGCGTCGTCGCGGTTGTCCACGCGAAAGTACAGCTTGAATTTCTGCTCCAGCAACTTGGCTCGCACCACTTCGACCTTCACCAGGGAAACGTGGGGCGGGGGCAAGTCATTTTCGAACCACGACGCACAACCGGTCAGGCCGAAAGTTAACGCCAGCATCAAGCTGTAGATCCGGAGCATGGCGTGGGTCCTGTGGTGGTCAGAAGTAGCTGGAACAGCACTTCTTGAATTTTTGCCCGCTGCCGCACAAACAGGCATCGTTGCGTCCGGCCTTCACCTCCACCGTCGGGTCGATGAAATACCAGCGTTCGCCATTTTGTACGAAAGAAGACCGTTCGCGGTGGCTATGTTCGCCGGTGCTGTCATGCCAGCGCGCGGTGAAGGTCACGAACGCATGTTCCGGCTGGCCACCGAACACCTCCGAGTTTTCTACCTCCAGGCCGAGCCAGGTACTCTGGGCGCTCCAGGCGGCCATGGCGTTACGGTCCAGACCGGCCTGTTGCGCGGGCAGCGTGGTGGCCACCAGGTAGTCCACCAGGCCCAGTACATAGGCGCTGTAGCGCGAACGCATCAACGCGCTGGCGCAAGGTGCCGGGTGCCCGGCGTGATAATGGCCGCAGCAGGCATCCAGCAGGTTGCCACTGCCGCAGGGGCAAATGGATGTACTCATTGGGTTACCACCAATACTTTCCAAAATTTTCCGGGTTGGCCCAGAACCGGGCGTTGAGCCAGTCGGGCACCTGTTTATAGTCAAGCAGGTCGTAGGTAAACAGTGTCAGCACCTGTTCATCGCGCTGGAAGCGTTCGCCGGCCTGCAGGGCCAGGGAGAAGAAGTCGGTGTCCTTCCAATCGCAGGCGCCCAGGTCGACCAATACGGCAATGCGGCTGGCGTTGAGGTTGCGAATGCCGCCAAGCAAGGTCAGGCCTTGTGGTTTTGACAGGTGCTCCAGGCAGTCCACCACCAGCGCCAGGTCAAAACGCTGGGCGGCGAGTTCTGCGGGCAAGGGCCCAGGCGCCGCCACGGACACTTGAGTGTCGGGGTGCGCTTGCTTGAAAGCATCCAGCGCCGGAAACTGGCTGGCACCCAACAGCAACAGGCGTTTGGGCTGGTGCAGGTCGAGCAGGGCGGCCAGCGCTTGCTGGGGGGTACGGACAGAAATACCGGCGTTCATCAAAGATCCTCACATCATGACCCTAGAGACTAACGCGGCTAAGCGCGCGGGCCTAGAGCGGGTGACTGCGAAAACTCCTACCTGAGCGGCCAACCTCAATGAATACGGGGGCGAGGCTGACTGGCGTGGTTGAAAAGAGCGGTCTTTACTCTTTTTATCGGCCCCCGCCGATCCCTCCAGGAGAAAACTGATGAGCATCATGCGTACAGCTCTACCCTTGGTTCTGCTAACCGGAGTATTGACAGGTTGCGCAGGTTTGCAAAAAAACGATTGGCCGACCTGCGCCGCCGTCGGCGGTGTGACCGGTGCAGCGATCGGCGCTACGGAAAGTTCAGCCTATGCCGGCTATGGCGCATTGATCGTCGGCGGAATGGCCGGCGCCTATTGCTGGGTGCACGGCGATGGTGATGAAGACGGCGATGGCGTGCCGGACAGCCGCGACAAATGTCCGGGTACGCCTAAAGGCATGCAGGTGGATGCCAATGGTTGCCCGCCCGCGCCTCCGGCGGCTGCGGTTGAAGAGGTGGCCGTGGTCAAGGAAGAAACCATCGTGATCCGTGACGTGCACTTTCAATTCGACTCGGCCAACTTGACAACAGCCGATAAGACCACGCTCGACACCATCGCCGCGCGCCTTAAGCAGGAAGCCCCGAGCGCCCAACTGCGGGTCAGCGGGCACACCGACAGTGTCGGTGCGGATGCCTATAACCAGAAGCTCTCGCAAAAACGTGCGCATTCGGTCACGGAGTACCTGATCAGCCGTGGCGTGCCGCGCAGTAGCTTTGTGTCAGTTGTCGGCGCGGGCGAAAGCCAGCCGGTGGCCGACAACAAAACCGCAGAGGGTCGGGCCTTGAACCGCCGTACGCAAATCCAGATCAATCGCTGACAGCCCTTGCCCCTGTGGATTCCACAGGGGCATTGCCGGCGATCCTCGTTGAAACCTCCCCTTTATTAACTTTTTTGATCCTTCACTGGCAAAGCGCCCGTAGAAGTCGTTACTGTGCGTCCAAAGAAAAATTTGAAAATACTCAGGAGCCCCATGATGCGTAAGGTTTTTTTGTTGGCCCTGTTGGTCAGTCCCGTAGCCCTGGCTCAAAGCGTCCGTGTTGAAACCAACTCGTTGATGCGTCTGCCCAGCAGCACCAGCGTGTTGCAACTGGAGCGCCTGGATGTGGCGGATTATGGCACCTTGCTGATCCCGTCCAGCATCAGCCAGGTCACGGTGGATCAACTGCATCTGGGCCGCGACGCACGCATCGCCATTGTGCCCGGCAATACTGCGCTGCAATTGCAGGTTCGCCACGCACAACTGGAGCACGGCAGCCAGATCACGTCGCGAGGCGCGCCCGGCACCCATGAAAAACCCGCCAAGGCCGGACGTGACCTGACCTTGCGCATCAATAACCTGACGGCTGAAGAACTCTCGGTGGATGCCCGTGGCGGCGCGGGTGCCCAGGGTTATGCCGGGCTCGATGGCGCTAACGGCGAAGACCCGGGTTGCACTTGGGGCTCGGCCGGGCGTGGCTTCAATGGCGACAACGGCGGTGACGGCCTGCCGGGCGCCGCGGGCGCGCAGGTGCGCGTCGAGTTGCCGAAGGAGTTCCCGGCGCAGCAGATCAAAGTGTGGGTCGAGGGCGGGGCAGGTGGTTTGCCCGGAACCGCCGGTAAACCTGGCAAGGGTGGCGAATCCAAAGGCTGTCTGGTGTACCGCGCCGATGGCGGCGAAAAGGGCCGCCCAGGGTTGGAAGGGCAGCCGGGGCCGGTGGGACCTGCGGGTTCTGTGACTATTCAGCGGCTCTGAATCGTCTGCTCTGACGCCATCGCGGGCAAGCCGGCTTGCCCGCTCACAACAGCCCATTGGCCGTGGATTTTTCGCTCAGCGGAAGTTGGTGGATACCCATGCTGCGATGAGGCGCTCAAAACATCGGTCGAGCCGAAGCAATCGCCACCACCAACAACCCCACAATCAAGTTACTCCCCACCAGCCTGCGAATCTGCCCCAGCGTTGCCGCGCCCGCCGGCCAATCCTTAGCCGCCACCGCGGCCTTCAGCTCCGGAAACTTCAGCGTCTGGATGCGGATAAACAATGCCGTCATCACCAGATACAAACCCATCATCACCTGCACATAGCGCGGAGCCGTCTCAAACCCGTTGAAGCGCAGCTGCAATAGGCCTACACCGCTGATCGGCAAAATCAGCACGGCGACCCACACCCACACGAAAAAACGTTGAAACACATTTGCCCACAGCGTGAGCCGGGCAGGGCCCTCAAGTGCCGCCACAGCGGCGGGGCGCAGGATCATCCAGGCGAAAAACATACCGCCGACCCAGATCAGGGCGGCCAATACATGCAGGGTGTAGGCGAGGCTAAACGCGGTCATTGTGGTACTCCGTTCTGCGCGGGATTAATTAGCGGGGTATGATAGCGGCCGATCCGAACCACTGAAAATTTATCCAGCGTTTTTTGCGCCCGACTATTCATGATCAGCACTGAACTCAAAACCACGATCCAGGGCGCCTATTCGCGTTTTCTCGAAGCCAAGGGCTTGAAACCGCGTTACGGCCAACGCCTGATGATCGCCGAAGTGGCCAAGGTCCTCGGGGATATCGACACCGACGACGAAGGCCGCCGCGACGGTGAGCCCGCGGTCGTGGCCGTCGAAGCCGGCACCGGCACCGGCAAGACCGTGGCCTACAGCCTGGCGGCGATCCCCACCGCCAAGGCCGCCGGCAAGCGCCTGGTGATCGCCACCGCCACCGTGGCCCTGCAGGAGCAGATCGTCTACAAAGACTTGCCCGACCTGATGCGCAATAGCGGCCTGAACTTCACCTTCGCCCTGGCCAAGGGCCGTGGCCGCTACATGTGCCTGTCCAAACTCGACGTGCTGTTGCAGGAAGGCCACGCGCAAACCGCCACGGCGTCGCTGTTCGAAGAAGAAGGCTTCAAGATCGAGGTTGATGAAGTCAGCCAGAAGCTGTTTACCAGCATGATCGAGAAACTGGCCGGCAACAAATGGGACGGCGATCGCGACAGCTGGCCCACCGCCCTGGAAGACGCCGATTGGGCGCGCCTGACCACCGACCACAGCCAATGCACCAACCGTCATTGCCCCAACTTCGGCCAGTGCGCGTTCTACAAGGCGCGCGAAGGCATGGGCAAGGTCGACGTGATCGTCACCAACCACGACATGGTGCTGGCCGACCTGGCCCTGGGCGGCGGCGCCGTGCTGCCCGACCCGCGTGACACACTCTATGTCTTCGACGAGGGGCATCACCTGCCGGACAAGGCCATCGGCCACTTTGCCCATTACACCCGCCTGCGCTCCACTGCCGACTGGCTGGAGTCCACCGCCAAGAACCTCACCAAATTGCTGGCCCAGCACCCGTTGCCCGGCGATCTGGGCAAGCTGATCGAGCAAGTGCCGGAGCTGGCGCGGGAGATCAAGACCCAGCAGCAGTTCATGTTCAGCGCCTGCGAACAGGTCGCCGATTTCAAGCCCGGCGAAGACGTGGAAGGCCGTGAGCGACCGCGCCACCGGTTTGTCGGCGGAATGATTCCCGAGCATATGCGCGAAATGGGCATCGAGCTGAAGAAAGGTTTTTCGCGTCTGACCGACTTGTTCACCCGCCTGACCGACCTGCTCAAGGAAGGCATGGATGGTGAAGTCAATATCGGTATCGCCAGCAACCAGGCCGAAGAATGGTACCCGCTGTTCGGCAGCCTGTTGTCCCGCGCCCAGGGCAACTGGGAGTTGTGGACCGCCTTTACCGTCGAAGACCCGGAAGACAACCCGCCCATGGCCCGTTGGCTGACCCTGTCGGAAAGCGGTGCGTTGTTTGATATCGAGGTCAACGCCAGCCCGATCCTCGCCGCCGAAATGCTGCGCCGCAACCTGTGGAACGTGGCTTACGGCTGCCTGGTGACTTCCGCCACGCTGACCGCCCTGGGCACCTTCGATCGTTTCCGCATGCGCGCCGGGTTGCCGAAAAAAGCCGTCACTGCGGTAGTGCCGAGCCCCTTCCACCATGCGGATGCCGGCGTGCTGCGGGTGCCCGATCTCAAGGCCGATCCACGGGACGCAGCGGCACACACCGCGGCGATCATCCGTGACCTGCCGGAGCTGGTGGAAGGTTCGCGCGGCACCCTGGTGCTGTTCTCCTCGCGCAAGCAGATGCAGGACGTGTTCGATGGTCTCGACCGCGACTGGCGCAAGCAGGTGTTTATCCAGGGCAACCTGTCCAAGCAGGAAACCTTGAACAAGCACAAGGCGCGGGTGGACGGTGGCGATTCCAGCGTGCTGTTCGGCCTGGCGAGTTTTGCCGAAGGCGTCGACTTGCCCGGTGCCTACTGCGAGCACGTGGTGATCGCCAAGATCCCGTTCTCGGTGCCGGACGATCCCGTCGAGGCGGCGTTGGCCGAGTGGATCGAGGCGCGGGGCGGTAACCCATTCATGGAAATCTCGGTGCCGGATGCTTCCCTGAAGCTGGTGCAGGCCTGCGGGCGCTTGCTGCGTACCGAAGAGGACCGCGGCACCATCACCTTGCTCGACCGTCGTTTGGTCACTCAGCGCTATGGCAAAGCCATCCTTAATGCTTTGCCTCCCTTCAGGCGCGAAATTTCTTAAGCCACCGTGGGCGGATTCGCCCACTCCGTGGTCTATCTCATGTATTTCATCAGGCCATTCACCGGCCGTCTGGGAGAACCTTGCTCGTATGATTCGCACGCTGCCCGCCCTTTTTGCCCTGTTGTTCGCTGTGCCCTTGATGGCCGCGCCAGCCGGGCAACAGACGCTGTTCAACTTCGTCCGTCCGGCCGATGTGGTCAAGGTGGCGACCCAGGACGCCAGCCTGCCGCAATACAACGCCGAACAAACCGCGGAGGGCGAGGTACTGCGCCGCATCACGTTCAACCCGGCTGCCGAGCCCAGCCTGGTGCTCAGTCCGCAAAATGGCGTGTGGGACTGGTCACAGTCGGGCGCCATGAGCCTGCGCATCCAGAGCGCCATGGACTGGGCGCTGACCCTCTACGTCAAGGTGCAGAGCAGTGACGGCAAGACACTGGTCAGCCGCATCGACCTGCCGGCCGGCCCTGCCCAGACCCTGTTGATCCCTCTGCAAGCGAACTCGCCGCTGAGCCAGGGCATGAAGGCCGGCCCGCCGATGCCGATCACCGTCGAGGGGCAGCGCGTGTTGCTGGCCGCAAGTGCCGGGGACATCGACCGCAGCCAGGTGGTCTCGGTGACCTTGTCGATGCTCAAGCCCAACGCGGCGCAAAGCATCCTGCTGGAACGCTTTGGCGTGCAGGACAGCGAACCGGTGCTCAAGGCTGCCTACAGCGAACTGGTGGATGCCTATGGTCAATCCACCCGTGCGCGCTGGCCCGAGAAGGTCAGCAGTGACGAGCAGCTCAAGGCGGCCGCGGCCAAGGAACAGACTCAGCTCCAAGGCTGGCTGGCCACGCGGGACAAATCCTCACTGGATCAATACGGCGGCTGGAACAAAGGCCCGGCGTTCAAGGCCAGCGGGTTTTTCCGCACCGAAAAACGCGACGGTCGCTGGTATCTGGTGACTCCGCTGGGCCATCCGTTCTACTCCCTGGGCGTCAATACCGTGGCCCCGGACAACAGCCAGACCTACGTAGCCGGCCGTGAGTGGATGTTTGCCGCGCTGCCCAAGGCCGGTGAGCCCTTTGACAAGTACTACGGCAGCGGCGACAACCGCAGCGGTAATGGCGCGGGCGAAGGACGTAGTTTTGGTGCCGGGCGTTGGTACGATTTCTACGGCGCCAACCTGCAGCGAACCTATGGTGGTGAAGGCTTCGACCAGAAACGTTGGGTCGCTCACACCCTCGACCGCCTTCAGGCCTGGGGTTTCAACACGGTAGGCAATTGGAGCGACGATGCTCTGGCCGCCGCCGACCGCGTGCCGTACACCCTGCCGCTGTCGATCGTCGGCGATTACGCCAGCATCAGCACCGGCACCGACTGGTGGGGCGGCATGCCCGACCCGTTCGACCCGCGCTTCGCCATGGCCACTGAGCGCGCCGTGGCCATTGCCGCCCGCGATCACCGCGACGACCCGTGGTTGATCGGTTTCTTCGCCGATAACGAATTGGCCTGGGCCGGTCCGGGTGATGATGCCAAATCCCGCTACGCCTTGGCCTACGGCACACTGCGCATGACCACCGACGTGCCGGCCAAACGCGCGTTCCTCAAGCAACTGCGCGACAAGTACCGTAACGAGGAGGGGCTGTCGAAAGCCTGGGGTATCCAGTTGGCCGGCTGGGAGCTGATGGAAGACCCAGGCTTCGAGCCGCCGATGCCCAACCCCGAACATCCGGAAATCGAAGCGGACTTCAAGTATTTCCAGAAGACCTTTGCCGACGCCTACTTCAAGACCATTTCCGACTCGCTCAAATGGCACGCGCCCAACCAGCTGTTGTTGGGCGGCCGCTATGCCGTCAGCACGCCGGAAGCGGTGGCGTCCTGCGCGCAGTATTGCGACGTGCTGAGCTTCAACATGTACACCCTCAAGCCGCAGGACGGTTATGACTTCGCCGCGTTGCGGGCGCTGGACAAACCGGTGCTGATCACCGAGTTCAACTTCGGCTCCGCCGACCGAGGGCCGTTCTGGGGCGGTGTGACCCAGTTGGCGCGGGAAGAGGATCGCGGCGCGGCGTATGCCAGCTTTCTCAAGCAAGCCATGGCCGAACCGTCGATTGTCGGCGTGCATTGGTTTCAATACCTGGATCAGCCGGTGACCGGTCGCTTACTGGACGGCGAAAACGGCCACTTCGGCCTGGTGGGCATTACCGATATGCCGTTCCAGGGGTTTGTCGAGAGTGTGCGCAAAAGCAACCTGGAGGCGGTCGATCAGTTGGGCAAGGAGGCGCAAAAGGCCAAGCCGGACGACGAGGTGCGTGAACGCGAAGGCGGCAAACCCGGGCATGACGGCAAAGGCTCGGGGCAGGGCGCCGGGCATGCCGGTGGGCATTCGGGAAATGGTCATTGATTGAACGTTGACGGGTTCACAAAAGCCACAAGGGCTGGAACAATGACCGCCACTTTTCATGGCGTTTTCGAGGTCGCTCAGGTGCAGATTCAGGGTCATTACGAACTACAGTTCGAAGCGGTACGCGAAGCGTTTGCCGCGTTGTTCGATGACCCGCAGGAACGTGGCGCCGGGCTTTGCATCCAGATCGGCGGCGAAACCGTGGTCGACCTGTGGGCCGGCACCGCCGACAAGGACGGCGCCGAAGCCTGGCACAGCGATACCATCGTCAACCTGTTCTCCTGCACCAAGACCTTCACTGCCGTCACGGCCCTGCAATTGGTGGCCGAGGGCAAGTTGCAACTGGACGCGCCCGTGGCCAGGTACTGGCCGGCATTCGCGGCAGCCGGCAAGGAAACCATCACCTTGCGCCAGTTGCTCTGCCATCAGGCCGGGTTGCCGGCGATCCGCGAGATGCTGCCTGCCGAAGCCCTGTATGACTGGCAACTGATGGTTGACACCCTGGCCGCCGAAGCGCCGTGGTGGACGCCGGGCCAGGGCCATGGCTACGAGGCCATCACCTATGGCTGGCTGGTCGGCGAATTGCTGCGCCGCGCCGACGGACGTGGGCCGGGTGAGTCGATTGTGGCGCGGGTGGCGCGGTCACTTGGGCTGGACTTTCATGTGGGCCTGGCGGATGAAGAGTTTTATCGCGTGGCTCATATAGCGCGCAGCAAAGGCAATATGGGCGATGAAGCCGCACAACGGTTGTTGCAAGTAATGATGCGTGAACCGACTGCAATGACCACGCGCGCATTTGCCAATCCGCCGTCTATTCTGACCAGTACTAATAAACCCGAATGGCGACGCATGCAGCAGCCGGCGGCAAATGGTCACGGCAATGCGCGCAGCCTGGCCGGTTTTTATAGTGGTTTATTGGACGGTAGTTTGCTGGAAGCGGACATGCTTGAAGAGTTGACCCGTGAGCACAGTATCGGCCTGGATAAAACATTATTGACACAAACCCGTTTCGGCCTCGGCTGCATGTTGGATCAACCGGATTTACCTAACGCCACCTTCGGCCTTGGCCCGCGTGCGTTCGGGCATCCGGGCGCTGGTGGCTCGGTCGGCTTTGCCGATCCTGAACATGATGTAGCCTTTGGGTTCGTGACTAATACGCTGGGCCCTTACGTACTTATGGACCCGCGCGCGCAGAAGTTGGTCGGAATATTGGCCGGTTGTCTGTAAACCCCTTGCTGTTTCACAATTTTTTGTTACAAAGGCAACTATAAGAAGAGGCTGAACACAATTTTGTAACTTTAAAGTTCTGTAAGCGTCTGTTTAACGGGTCATCCAGACCCCCGTATCTTTTCTCATTTTGTGGATATCTCATGTTATCGAACAAGTCCTTGGCCCTGGCCCTTTGCCTCACTATGACCGGCTGCGCACAAACGCCACAAAATGATGCCGAGGGTGGGCATTGGTGGTCATTTGGATCTGATAAAACCGCCACCAAGGACGCAGTGAGCCAAACCGACGCCAAGCCGGACGCCAAACCCGCCGCTGGCGCCACGCCTGTCGCACCTGCCGCCGTAGCCGCTGCGCCGGCGCCGGCAGCCAAGGCCGACACGGGTTCCAGCTGGTGGCCGTTCGGTTCCAAAAGCGCCGACGAAAAGGCCGCTGACGCCAAGGCTGACCTGAAAGCCGATCTCAAGGCTGCCGACCCGGCCCCTGCGGTTGCCAAAAACGAGACTGAAGCCCACTGGTGGTGGCCGTTCGAAAGCAAACCCAAGCCATTGGCCAAGGTCGACGTGACCAACGTGCAGATGCCTGATCCGAAAGTCACCCAGGCCTGGCTGGACGACTACGAGCCGCGCCTGCGTGCCGCCATCAAGGACAGCAACCTGCAACTGGAACGTCGCGACAACGTCCTGGTGGTGATTGCGCCGGTAGACGGTTCCTACAACCCGAAACGTCCCGCGATGCTGCTGCCGGTCACTCTCGGCCCATTCACCCGCGTGGCCAAGGCTGTTGAAGCCGACCCGAAGACCGCCGTTCTGGTGTTGGGCCACGTTGACGCCACCGGCACCGCGCCGGCCAGCCAGGCGTTGACCAAGGAGCGTGCACAATCGATCGCCTCGATCTTCAGTCTCAGCGGCCTGAAGCAAGACCGTCTGATGCTGCGCGGCATGGGTGACCTGATGCCACGTGCGGCCAACGACAGTAACCAGGGCCGTGCGCTGAATCGTCGCATGGAAATTATGTTCACTCAGCGTACAACTATGTTGGCGTTGCTGAGCAAGTACAACTCGGGCAAGACCCCGCCCGTGGCTGAAATGGTCGCCGTGCAGAATGTACCTGCCCCGGCACCGGCCGCAAAGGCCCCGGCTAAAAAGGCGGCTGCCGGCAAGGCAAGCACCAAGAAAGCTGCTGCCAAGCCAGCCGCCAAGAAAGCCCCGGCCAAGCCAGCCGCGAAGAAAACCGCACCGGCTAAAGCCAAGGCCGATGCACCGGCGAACGACCAGGCAAAAAACTGACCTGCTGAACCAGAAGGATACAGCCGCATGACCCAGGCACTGGCCGATATGCGCCGTGACTACACACGGGACGGTTTGAGCGAGGCCCAGGCCCCGAGTGAGCCGTTTGCGTTGTTCCACCAGTGGTTTGCCGATGCGGTGAAAACCGAGCAGCCACCGGTGGAGGCCAATGCCATGACCCTGGCCACGGTCGACCAGGACGGTCGCCCGCACTGTCGCATCCTGTTGCTCAAGGGCCTGGATGCGCAGGGCTTTACCTTCTTCACCAACTATCAGAGCGCCAAGGGCGAGCAGCTCGCGGCACGGCCGTTTGCGGCCATGACGTTTTTCTGGCCGACCCTGGAGCGTCAGGTGCGTATCGAAGGGCGGGTGGTCAAGGTCACGCCCGAGGAGTCGGACGCCTATTATCAGGTCCGTCCATTGGGCAGCCGTCTGGGGGCTTGGGCGTCGCCGCAGAGCCAGGTCATTCGTGATCGTGAGGAACTGCACGACCTGCTCAAGGCCACCGAACAGCGTTTCAGCGATACCCAGCCTGATTGCCCCGAGCATTGGGGTGGCTATCGCCTGCTGCCGGAGCGCATCGAGTTCTGGCAGGGCCGCGCCAGCCGCCTGCATGATCGCCTGAATTATCGCTTGCAAGGGGCCGACTGGACCCGTGAGCGCCTGGCGCCCTGAGCTGCACCTTTCGTCACCTCACCTGAATGATGCACTTCACCCCGACGTCTCTATTGTGAGGCGTCGGGTGTGTACTGCTGCGCGGCGTTCTTCAGCCAGTTCGTCAAATCCCCGCGTTTGATGTTCAAGACGCGCGCCTGCTCCAGCTGTTGCAGCATGAAGGCGCGCTTGAGCGGATCCCCACCGGCCATGGACAGCGCGAGGTCGCGGTCCACCCAGCGTTTGATCCGCAGGTAAAGCCAAGCATGGAAATACAGGCCGGCCAGCGTAGTGACTACAATGATGAAGTAATCCATAAACATCCTGGGTATTAGAAGAATGCTACCGTTCGTCGAGTTTTTGAGTGCTGGCAGTCTGTACTAAGGCTGAATGAAAGCAATTTTCTGCCGGGCTTGCCGTGACAGGCGTCAAGCTGCGGCGTTTAATGAAGACCTGTCCTTTGGAGTTGATGCTATGCGTAAGTCCGTTTTACTGGTTGCCTGCTTTACCACCCTGTCATTGCTGTTGGGTGGCTGCGCCTCGAGTCTGACCGGCGACTCGTATTCCCGTGATGAAGCGCGTCGTGTACAGACCGTGCGCATGGGTACCATCGAATCCCTGCGTCCGGTGAAAATCGAAGGCACCAAGACCCCCATCGGCGGCGCGGCCGGTGCAGTCATTGGCGGCGTGGGCGGCAGTGCCATCGGCGGTGGCCGTGGCAGTATCGTGACCGCCGTGATCGGCGCCGTCGCCGGCGGCTTGCTGGGTTCGGCTACCGAAGAAGGCCTGACTCGTACCCAAGGCGTGGAAATCACCGTTCGCGAAGACGACGGCAGCATGCGCGCCTACGTACAAGCTGTGCAGGAAAATGAAATCTTCCGCATTGGCGACCGCGTGCGCATCATGACGGTTGACGGTACCAGCCGCGTTACTCGCTAAACGTCGTTTGTAGAAACACAAAACCCCAGCCGGGTGACCGGTTGGGGTTTTTTATAGGTTAGGGCTTTTGTCGAATTGCGTTCGGAGGGCGTCAGGTAAACATCTCGATGTCATCCATCGCATCATTTACGGATGCGGATAAAGAGGAGCCTCTTCTTCTTGCTTGTTCGAACGCCGGGATGACTTTCGTCATATCTATCTGTCCGAATCGACGTGCGATATGTCCTATAGCTACGATAGCTGCAGATGCGATGTCATCGTCAGGGTGTCCGATAAACTGGAGGCACGTGTTTTGCGCCCACTCTCCGTCTATTTCATCTAACCCAATTGAGATCAATGCCTCTGTTACTTTGGCTCTATCCGTCGTTGCTAAATAACGCACTGCTTCATCGTGATCCAATGATGGGTCGTGGTATCGCATAGTCATTTGGTATCTCCCAATATTTTTCCCTTGCGGTTGGTTTTTCCGGCTCTGATTAAGGCGTTTTTCATCTCTTGCCGTAAGCCGCTCCAAGGCCTTACATGCGCGTGATAGGTTCCTTCAGATGTACGGTCTATCACCACAAACTCCTTAGTGTGTGGATCAATTGCTATACGTCTACGCGAGTTTGGTGGATTTACCTCTATCGACTCATCGAGTGAGTTCAGTCCGTTTTCAGGCCTTTTACTTTTAACTGAGTTTCCCTTCTTGCTGTGATAAGGCGCGTCCTCATACTTCCAGCTCACGACGACGTACAGGGGCCTGACCCCGGAGTCCGCGGGAAAGACAAGAATGAAATCCTTGTACTCAGGCGGGTAAATCGGGTCGACAATGATAGCGGCGGCTTTTTCGGTCGGCGGATACACCCATATGTGTGGTATCGATGGCGCCGCTTCCAGTGCGGGTATTCCGAGCGTATCGGCGGTGTCTGCGGCAGGTGTCCAGATCAACTCAATGCCATCACCCAGGTGGGCGATGTATTGCGTTCCGGATACCTGAAACTGCACGACGTCGACCATTTCCCAATCAAGATGCTTGCCGGTATAGAAGGCGTATCCCTTGAGAGTGCCATCGTCGCGTTGCTCGATATGCAGTCGGACCCGAGTGCGCGCCCTGGTCATGGAGCGCAATTGTTCTTCGCTGTAGAGCGCACTGTCGCCTAGGCTGGAGGGCCAGACCAGAGCCACCAGGCCTGCCAGAAAGGCTGCGCCGACAGTACTGGCGCCGGCAGCTGCAATGGCCCCTGTGTTTTCTGCTATCGCGGTGCCACCTAGTGCCAGCGCCCCCAGCCCGGCAGGTATTGCCGTGTCGCTGACTTTTTGCAGGGGAAAACGGCCAGCGGCGTCAGCCTCTCGCGCACCCAGCAATGTGTATTCGCCGTAATCCTTGAGTTGATCCAGGGGGACATAACCGGTCGGATCGTGGTAATCGATGATTGCGTCTGGCAAGTTGCAGGACTTGGCAAATACGCAACCCACCTTGGGTGTCTGAGGCGGCAGCGGCCTCACTTGAAAGCGCGCGTCTTCAGCAATTTGCCGGTCGATCATTTCTCTATGAGCGTGTTGCTGGGCCGCGGTCCGAACCGCCAACTCAGCCTCACTCATGGGCTCAAGCTTTCGATACCCACCGGTCCCGGTGCCATAGGATCGCCAGACTTGAACTACATCCTTGTTGCTTGCCATCGTGCCCTCCTGGCGTGGTGCTTAACGAGATCCGGCGAAGAAGCCGGGTGCCGACGTTAGAGCAAGCCGAGGAGGGTGGATGTAGGAAGGAACTGCGAAAGAGGGGGGAATTGGATGAATCAGGAGCCGGCTTGCCGGCTCCTGCCAAGGATCAGGCTTTCTTGCGACTTGCCATCGCCGTCACCACATAACCAATACACGCCGCCAGTATCGACCCGGTCAGGATCCCCATTCGATCCTCCCCGGCAAATTCGCTGGCGCCCGGCACAAATGCCAGGGAACCGACGAACAGGCTCATGGTGAAGCCGATGCCACACAGGATCGCCACGCCGAACACCTGGCCCCAGTTGGCGCCGCTCGGCAGGGCGGCGAGGCCGGTCTTGATGGCCAGCCAGGTGAGGCCGAACACGCCGATGGTCTTGCCGATCAGCAGGCCGGCGGCGATGCCCATGGGCACGTGATGGGTGAAGCTCTCCAGACTTACGCCGGTGAGGGATACGCCGGCGTTGGCGAAGGCGAACAGCGGCAATATGCCGTACGCTACCCAGGGGTGCAGGGCGTGCTCCAAGGTCAGCAGCGGTGAGGGCTCGGCGTTCTTGGTGCGCATCGGGATACAGAACGCCAGGGTCACGCCCGCAAGGGTGGCGTGTACGCCGCTCTTGAGTACGCATACCCACAGGACCAAGCCGACAATCAGATAGGCCCAGAGCTTGATGACCCCAAGGCGGTTCATCGCAATCAAGGCCACCAGGCAGGCGCCTGCCCCAGCCAGGGCCGCGCCGGACAGGTCGGCGGAATAGAACACGGCAATCACGATGATCGCACCCAGGTCATCGATGATGGCCAGGGTCATCAGGAACAGTTTCAGCGACACCGGCACGCGCTTGCCCAGCAGCGCCAGCACGCCCAATGCAAAGGCAATGTCGGTGGCCATCGGGATCGCCCAGCCGGAGAGCGCGGCGGGGTAGTCCTTGTTGATCGCCCAGTAGATCAGCGCCGGCACCACCATGCCGCCAATGGCGGCTGCGCCAGGCAGGACCACTTGGGACGGTTTGGACAGGTGGCCATCAAGCAGTTCGCGCTTGACCTCCAGCCCGATCAGCAGGAAGAACAGCGCCATCAGGCCGTCATTGATCCACAACAGGGCCGGTTTGGCGATTTTCAGCGCGCCAATCTGCGCCACCACCGGCACATCCAGAAACGCGGCGTACAGGTGCGACAACGGTGAGTTGTTGACGATCAGCGCGAGCGCGGCGGCAGCGATCAATAACAGACCGCTGGCGGCTTCCAGCTGGAAGAAACGGGTGAACGTGCTACGCAGAGCCAAGGGATGCTCTCCAATCCGGATTCAATAGGTGGGTACCCTAACCCGTACCGTTAGTTGTTAAAACAAAAAATATATTCTTATTTGTTATAAGCGAGAGGCAGATTTCGTGTTGCGTCGGACACCCGCAATTGTGTGTCCAATTGAGTCATCACTGTATCGGTATGCAGTGTAGGAAACATCTTAAAATTGCGGCTGAAATTCTTAGAGATCACCCTCATGAGCGACCACCGTCCCTGGGCCCGCGAAGCCATTCGCATCATCGAAGCGGACTTCCAACGCAGCGCCGACACGCACCTGATCCCCTTGCCGCTGCCGGGTTTGCCAGGCATCGAGTTGTACTTCAAGGACGAGTCCAGCCACCCCACCGGCAGCCTCAAGCATCGGCTGGCCCGCTCACTGTTCCTGTACGCGCTGTGCAACGGCTGGCTCAAGCCGGGTGCGCCGGTGATCGAAGCCTCCAGCGGTTCCACGGCGATCTCCGAAGCCTACTTCGCGCGCCTGCTCGGCCTGCCGTTTATTGCCGTGATGCCGGCGAGCACCTCTCAGGAAAAGATCGCGCAGATTGCCTTCTATGGCGGCGAGAGCCATCTGGTACAGGATCCGACGCAGATCTACACCGAATCCGAACGCTTGGCGCGGGAAAGTGGTGGTCATTTCATGGACCAATTCACCTACGCCGAACGCGCTACCGACTGGCGCGCGAACAACAACATCGCCGAGTCGATCTTCCAGCAGATGCGTTTTGAACAACACCCGGAGCCCAGCTGGTTGATCTCCAGTCCCGGTACCGGTGGCACCACGGCGACCCTCGGGCGCTACGTGCGTTATCGCCAGCATTGCACGCGTGTGCTGTGCGCTGATGCCGAGCGCTCGGTGTTTTTTGACTACTACCAGACCGGCGATGCCAGCCTGCGCCTGGACTGCGGTTCGCGCATTGAAGGCATTGGCCGGCCAAGGGTCGAGGCGTCGTTTTTACCCAAGGTGATCGATGCGATGGTCAAGGTGCCGGATGCGCTGTCAATGGCGGCGATGCATTATCTGGCCGAGCGGTTGGGGCGTCGCGTCGGCGGTTCCAGTGGGACCAACCTGATTGGCGCGCTGATGGCGGCGCAACAGATGAAAGCTGCAGGCGAATCGGGCTCGATCGTGGCGATCTTGTGTGATGGCGGCGAGCGGTATGCCACCACCTATTACGATCAGGCGTGGCTGGCGGGGCAGGGGTATGTGCTGGAAGGGTTGATTGCGGCCGTTGCGGCCAGTGTGGAGCGGGGCGAACCGTTGCCGGCCAGCATCCTGCGCGCAAATATCTGACCGGACGCAAAACCAAATGTGGGAGGGAGCAAGTCGAATCGTCGCACCGCCCCTCCCACTTTTGATTTGCGGTGTTCTCAGGCCTCGATACCCAACATATCCCGCGCCAACGCCTCGGCAATCCGGATACCGTCAACGCCCGCCGACAGAATCCCGCCGGCATAACCGGCACCTTCACCGGCCGGGAACAGGCCTTTCACGTTCAGGCTTTGCATCGATTCGTTACGGGTAATCCGCAGCGGCGACGAGGTGCGCGTTTCGATACCCGTCAATACGGCATCGTGCAGCGAGTAACCCTTGATCTGTTTTTCAAAGGCCGGCAGCGCTTCACGGATCGCCTCGATGGCAAAGTCCGGCAGGGCCAGGGCCAGGTCGCCCAACGACACGCCTGGTTTGTAGGACGGTTCCACGCTACCAATCGCCGTGGAGGGCTGGCCTGCAATGAAGTCACCGACCAACTGTGCCGGAGCCTCGTAGTTGCTGCCGCCGAGGATGTAGGCGTGGGACTCCAGGCGTTCCTGCAGTTCGATACCCGCCAGCGGGCCGCCTGGGTAATCCACTTCCGGCGTGATGCCGACCACAATGCCGGAGTTGGCATTGCGCTCGTTACGCGAGTACTGGCTCATGCCGTTGGTGACGACGCGGTTCGGCTCCGAAGTGGCTGCGACCACGGTGCCGCCCGGGCACATGCAGAAGCTGTAGACCGAACGGCCGTTCCTGGCGTGGTGCACCAGTTTGTAGTCGGCGGCGCCCAGCTTCGGGTGCCCGGCATATTTGCCCAGGCGCGCGGCGTCGATCAGCGATTGCGGGTGTTCGATGCGAAAACCCACCGAGAACGGCTTGGCCTCCATGTACACGCCTCGGCTGTGGAGCATGCGGAAGGTGTCACGGGCGCTGTGGCCCAAGGCGAGGATCACGTGCCTGGACAGCAGTTGTTCGCCGCTATTCAACACCACCCCGTTCAATTGGCCGTCTTCGATCAGCACATCGGTGACTCGCTGCTCGAAGCGCACTTCACCGCCCAGGGCGATGATCTGCTGGCGCATGTTTTCGACCACGCCGGTCAGGCGGAACGTACCGATGTGCGGCTTGCTGACGTAAAGGATTTCTTCCGGTGCGCCGGCTTTGACGAATTCATGCAGCACTTTGCGACCGTGGAATTTCGGGTCCTTGATCTGGCTGTAGAGCTTGCCGTCGGAGAACGTCCCGGCGCCGCCCTCACCGAACTGCACGTTGGACTCGGGGTTGAGCACGTTTTTGCGCCACAGGCCCCAGGTGTCCTTGGTGCGCTGGCGCACTTCCTTGCCGCGCTCGAGAATGATCGGCTTGAAGCCCATCTGCGCCAGCAGCAGGCCGGCGAAGATACCGCAGGGACCAAAACCCACCACGATCGGCCGTTCGAGCAGACCTTGCGGCGCCTGGCCCACCACCTTGTAGCTGATGTCCGGTGCCGGGTTGACGTTGCGGTCGTCGGCAAACTTGAGCAGCAGGGCGGCTTCACCCTTCACATTCAGGTCGATGGTGTAGATGAAGCACAGCTCCGACGACTTCTTGCGCGCATCGTAGCTGCGTTTGAACAGGGTGAAATCGAGCAGGTCATCACTGGCGATGCCCAGGCGCTGCACGATGGCGGGCCGCAGGTCTTCTTCGGGATGGTCGATGGGCAGCTTGAGTTCGGTGATTCGTAACATGACAGGATCCGGTGTGCGGCGTTCGGTAAGGCCGGCGGTTTTGCAAACCGGCGATTATAAGCCCCAACCGTGGTTTCCCGTCATGCTAAAACAGCACTGTGGGCAATCAATCGTCCCGCGAACCGCCGAAAGATGCGCAGCCACGCTGCACTTGACCGTTGATCCGCAACTCGGCGGTCATGTGTTGCAGGCGGCCGCTGGCGCTGTCGACGCAACGTTGCGGGGCCACCCACAGTTCAACGTGCTGGTTGTTGGCTTCAGTCATCAGGTTGAAGCGCCCGTCGCCGATCTGCTCTTCAACGTAAGGCACGGCGAGTGGTGGCTGGCCTTCGCGTTCCAGCACCATGCCCTTGGCAGTCACGTTCATCACCCAGGTCGGCTTGTGGCCATTGGCGCGCAGGATCATGCGCTTGAAATCAGGGTCGTTGCAGGCTGAGGTCGAGCGTTCGACACGGTATAACTGCTGCAGCTCCACTTCGCCCTGAGTACCGCTGGCCACTCCGGAGAACTGGCCGCGCAGGTCGGCGAACAGTGCGCCTTGCTGACCAGCGAGGGAGGCTGCCTCCTGGAGGATGCCGGTTGCGCCGGTGTCCTTGATCAAGTAATTGCGTTTATCGCCGCAGGGTTGGAACAGCAGCTTGTCACCGACCGCCGTCAGTTCGCCCTGCATGCGGGTCAGGCCGGCAGTCGAGGGCTTGGCCGGCTCGCTTTCGAACATCTGGCAGGCTGCGAACAGGGGGAGCAAGGCACACAAAGCAAGGGTACGGGCGGCACGCATTATCGGGTCTCCTGACAAGTGCCGCCACGTTACGCAGGCTGGCGTTGCATCACAAGCCCGCTTGCCCGCTTCAGGCGATTCTTACGCACGGGTAGGCTCAACCGACGGTAAAGGTTTGGCCGGTTTGCAGGCCTTCCACACTTTTTGCGTAGGCCAATGCCACATCGGCACCGCTGACCGGTTTGTACCCACGGAAATAGGGCGCGTAGCTTCCCATGGCTTCCACCAGCACCGTCGGGCTTACGGAATTGACGCGCAGGCCGCGTGGCAATTCGATCGCTGCCGCTTTCACGAAGGCGTCGATGGCGCCATTGACCAAGGCAGCCGACGCGCCGGTGCGAATCGGGTCGCGGTTGAGAATACCGCTGGTGAAGGTGAACGAGGCGCCGTCGTTGGCGTATTCGCGGCCAATCAGCAGCAGGTTGACCTGGCCCATCAGCTTGTCACGCAGGCCGAGTTCGAAGTCGCTGTCGCTCATCTCGCCCAACGCGACGAAGTTCACGCTGCCGGCCGCGCAAACCAGGGCATCGAACGTGCCGGTCTGTTCGAACAGTTTGCGGATCGAGGCGCTGTCGCTGATATCCACCTGGAAGTCGCCGCTGCTGCGGCCGACGCTGATCACCTCGTGACGCTGGGCCAGTTCTGCCTTGACTGCCGAGCCGATGGTGCCGCTGGCGCCAATCAATAGGATTTTCATGGTGCTGTTTCTCCAAGGGGTAAGTGAAGGTTCAGTCTAGAGTGGCTTTTTAACTGGATAAACGTGCTAATAGGCAACCTTTGGTTTTCAATTGGAAACAATCCATGAGCGAGATGGATGACCTGGCCGCGTTTGCGGTACTGATCGAAGCGGGCAGCTTTACCGTGGCGGCGCAGCAACTGGGCTGCAGCAAGGGCCAATTGTCCAAGCGGATCAGCCAGTTGGAGGCGCAGTTTTGCGTGGTCTTGTTGCACCGTACCACCCGCAGGCTGAGCCTCACCGCGGCGGGCGCGGCGCTGTTGCCCCAGGCCCAGGCGCTGGTGGCGCAGGTGGATCGAGCGCGTCAGGCGTTGGCGCGGCTCAAGGATGATCTGACGGGGCCGGTGCGGATGACGGTGCCGGTTTCGCTCGGAGAAACATTCTTCGATGGCTTGTTGCTGGAATTTTCCAAGCAGTACCCACAGGTGCAGATTGAACTGGAGCTCAACAACAGCTATCGGGACTTGGCGCGGGACGGGTTCGACCTGGGCGTACGCGCAGGCGCCCTCGACAACGAACGCCTGGTGGCCAAGCCACTGCTGGCCTGGCATGAGATGACCTGCGCGAGCCCGGCCTACCTGGAACAACATGGCGAACCCCAGACCCCCGCCGACCTGGCCGCGCACCGTTGCCTGCTCAACAGCCACTACAGCGGCCGCGAAGAGTGGCTGTACCACCAGCGGCACGAGTTGCTGCGCGTCAAGGTCAGCGGCACCTTTGCCTCCAACCACTACAACCTGCTGAAAAAGGCCGCACTGGTGGGGGCGGGTATCGCCCGCCTGCCGTCCTACCTGCTACCGGCTGAATTGGCTGACGGGCGCTTGCGTTGCCTCCTTCGCGATTATCAGACGCGTAGCCTGCCGATGTACCTGGTCCATCCCTATCAGGGCGGCTTGCCGCGGCGCACCCAGGTATTGGCGGATTACCTCGTGGAGTGGTTCAAGCGCAGCGGCGCGGCGCTGGACCGACTTTAACGGTAGCGCCGGGCGATCAGGTGATCGATGGACAGGCGCCCAGGGCCCCGGGCGACCAGCAGCAACAGCAGCGCAATCCAGGTGCCATGGGTCGGATAAGCGTCGGGGTAGACGAACAGTTGGATCACCAGGGTCATACCGATCAAGGCCAGGGCCGAGAACCGCGTGGCGAGCCCCAGCAGGATCAGTACCGGGAAGAAATGTTCGGCGAATGCCGCCATGTGCGCGGCCACTTCCGGCGACAACAACGGCACGTGGTATTCGCTGCGAAACAGCGGCAAGGTCGAGGCGGCCAGCTTGGGCGTACCGAGTTGGAAGGTGCCGCTGATCAGGTCAATGGCAAAGCCTTCGACCTTGGTTTGCCCCGACTTCCAGAACACTGCGGCAATGGAGAAGCGCCCCAGAAAGGCGATCAGGCTGTAGGGGATTGCGTCGAAAAGCGCGATGACGCGTTTGATCAGGCAGGGAGGGCTGATGTTCATGGTGATACCTCTTGTTCCGGGAGCAGATGAGTGATTGCGTCGTGACGGATCAGCAGCGACAGACAGGGGGTCGGGTCGAAGTCGGCCGACGCTTCGTGGGCCTGTGCCACGGCGTCTTCCAGTTGCATGCCTCGGTTCAGGCTGTCGATAAACGCCACCGAAGCGTTGTCGATGGCAACGACCTTGACCTCCAGGCCCTGGCGCAACACCAATGCGCTTTGGGCGTACCAGGGATTCAAAGTCTCGACAGCGTCCTCGGTCTGATGCGCTGCCCACACCGCGACCACGGCGTAGGGTGAATTGAGTGTGGCGACGCAGGGGTGCAGTTGCAGGCGCCATTGCCCGAGGTCTGTTGAGCCCTGCAGTCGCTGGAGCACGCTGAGTTGATTGGGAGACGGGATATCCGCCGCGTGAAAAGCGCGTACCCGCAGCCGCTCCAGCCGTGCGATGTCCGCCAGGTAGGGCACGCTGTTCGCGGGTTCGAAACCCTGGATGAAGTCGGCGAATGTGCTGCCGTACTCGCTGATCACTGGGCTGCAGGGTGGGCACGTTTGTACGTAAACACCGGCCATGGCGCGAAAAAACGCGTCGCCCACCAGTTGCAAGGTCACCGGGTAAGCGGCGGCCAAGGCACTGATCAACGAACTGTGGACATTGTTGCGGTATACCGCAAAGCGGCTTTGCGGGTCGGCACCGTTGCGGCTGAACAGGCCGTCGGGGCAAGGCTGGTCGGGCATCAGCAAGGCATTGGCAAACGTGGCTTGAAGGCTCATGAGCGTGCTCGCGACAGATGCCCTTCGGCTGTGCGGGCTTCGGCCATCAGGACGCTGAAGGCCGGTACCTGGTTGTCCCGTTCGATCAACGTCGGAACCGCCCCGATGCGTGCCAATACCTGTTCGTACAACTGCCACACCGCGTTATCAATGGGCGCGCCGTGGTCATCGATCAACAGGCGATCACCCAGGCTGTCCGCATCTTCGGCAAAACCCGCCAGATGAATCTCACCCACCGCGTGCAATGGCAGCGCATCGATGTAGGCCAGTGGATCGCGTTGGTGGTTGATGCACGACACGTAGACGTTGTTCACGTCCAGTAGCAAGCCACAACCGGTGCGGCGGATGGTCTCGCTGATGAAGTCGGTCTCGTCCAGGGTCGAGCACTGGAACTGCAGGTAGGTCGATGGGTTCTCCAGCAGCATCTGCCGCCGGAGCGTGCTCTGCACCTGTTCGATATGCTCGCATACCCGATTGAGGGTGGCGGTGTCGTAGGCCAGGGGCAGCAGGTCATTGAGAAACACCGGGCCGTGGCTGGACCAGGCCAGGTGTTCGGAAAAGGATTGGGGTTGGTAGCGTTCGATCAGCGTGGCCAACCGTGCCAGATGCTCACGGTTCAGCGGGCCTTCGCCGCCGATAGACAAACCCACGCCGTGCAATGACAGTGGGTATTGCTCGCGGATCAACCCCAGGTAGTGGTGAAACGGGCCGCCGGCCACCATGTAGTTTTCGGCGTGTACTTCAAAGAAACCGATGTCGGGTGAGGAGTCGAGCACTTCAGCGAAGTGCTCGTTCTTCAACCCAAGCCCGGCCCGACGCGGCAGAGCGGCTTGCCGGGATGAAAGGTTCATGATCGAGACTCGAAGCGCGCAGGGTTTCAGGACTTGGCGGTGAAGGCCGCTTCCTGGCCGAAACCGGTCGGCGAGGTGGAGCTTGGAGTTTTGGCACAGGTGCCGGCGGGGACCAGTTTCCAGGCATTGGCCTGGTCCTTGGTTTTCGAGGTGCCGGCGCAGGACGTGCCGGCGCCCGCGGCGCAATCGTTCTTGCCGGCTTCAGCGACGCCGAAGCACTTTTGCATGTCATCATCCGCGTGGGCGGTGCTGGTCAAGGCGGACAGACTCAGGGCGGAACCCAGGGCCAGGACGAGGGTGGCGGCGGACAGTTTGGTGGTCATGGTGTGTCTCCAGTAGCGGTTGAATAAGTAGGCTTGATTGCCTGCATGCACCACTAGAGAGGGGAGGGTTGAGTTCGTTACATGCGGATCGAAAAATAATTATTCAGGGATCACGCGAAACAAATGTGGGAGGGGGCAAGTCGAATCGTCGCACCGCCCCTCCCACATTTAGATCCGGTTTATTCAGCAACCGTCTCTTAGCCGCCCAGGTACGCCTCCCGTACCTTCGGATCGGTCAGCAGCTGCTCACCCGTGCCCTGCATCACCACCCGGCCGTTTTCCAGTACATAGGCGCGGTCGGCGATTTTCAGCGCCTGGTTGGCGTTCTGCTCCACCAGGAACACCGTTACACCGTCCTTGCGCAGCTGTTCGATGATGTCGAAGATCTGCTGGATGATGATCGGCGCCAGGCCCAGGGACGGTTCGTCCAGGAGCAACAGCTTGGGCTTGCTCATCAGCGCCCGGCCGATGGCGAGCATTTGCTGCTCGCCGCCGGACATGGTGCCGCCGCGTTGGCTGAAGCGTTCCTTGAGCCGGGGGAACAGGTGCAGCACCTTGTCCATCTGCTCCTGATAGTCGCCCTTGTCGGTGAAGAACCCGCCCATGGCCAGGTTCTCTTCGACGGTCAGGCGCGAGAACACACGACGGCCTTCCGGCACCACCGCGATGCTCTTGCGCATGATGTGCGACGATTCCTGGCCCACCAGCTCTTCACCCATGTAGCGGATGCTGCCGCTGTGGGCCTGGGGTGATCCGCACAGGGTCATCAACAGGGTGGACTTGCCGGCGCCGTTGGCACCGATCAGGGTCACGATCTCACCCTGGCGCACTTCCACATTGACGCTGTGCAAGGCCTGGATCTTGCCGTAGAAGGTGGAAACGTTTTCGAATTGCAGCATTTTACGCTTCCCCCAGATAGGCTTTGATCACTTCAGGATTGTCGCGGATCTGCTCCGGCGTGCCGTCGGCCAGTGGCGTGCCCTGGTTGATCACCACGATATGGTCGGAAATGCTCATGACCAGCTTCATGTCGTGTTCGATCAACAGCACCGTGGCGTTGTTTTCCTCACGCAGCACGCCGATCAGCGCCTTGAGGTCTTCGGTTTCCTTGGGGTTCAGGCCGGCCGCCGGTTCGTCGAGCATCAGGATCCGCGGACGGGTCATCATGCAGCGCGCGATTTCCAGACGGCGTTGCTGACCATAGGCCAGGGTGCCGGCAGGGCGGTTGGCAAACTCGGTGAGGTTGACCTTGTCCAGCCAGTACTCGGCGTATTCCATCGCCTCGCGTTCGCTTTTGCGGAACGCCGGGGTCTTGAACAGACCGGCAAAGAAGTTGGTGTTCAGGTGACGGTGCTGAGCGATCAGCAGGTTTTCGACCGCCGTCATGTCCTTGAACAACCGCACGTTCTGGAAGGTGCGCACCACGCCCTTGCGGGCGATCTCGTGGCCGGCCAGGCCCTGGATCGGCTGGCCGTCCAGCAGGATGCTGCCGCCACTTGGCTTGTAGAAGCCGGTGAGGCAGTTGAACACTGTGGTCTTGCCGGCGCCGTTGGGGCCGATCAGCGCTACCACTTGTTTCTCTTTCACGGTCAGGGCCACGCCGTTGACCGCCAGCAGGCCGCCGAAGCGCATGCTCAGATTTTCGACTTTCAGGATCTCGCGGCTCATTTGCGCAGCTCCATGTGTGGACGTTGCATGGGCAGCAGGCCTTGAGGACGCCAGATCATCATCAGCACCATCATGGCGCCGAACATCAACATGCGGTATTCGCTGAACTCACGCATCATTTCCGGCAGCAGGATCATCACGATCGCCGCCAGGATCACGCCCAGTTGCGAGCCCATGCCACCCAGTACCACGATGGCGAGGATGATCGCCGACTCGATAAAGGTGAACGACTCAGGTGTTACCAGGCCTTGGCGAGCGGCGAAGAAGCTACCGGCGAAACCGGCGAACGCAGCACCCAGGGTGAACGCGGAGAGCTTGATGATGGTCGGGTTCAGCCCCAGCGCGCGGCAGGCGATCTCATCTTCGCGCAGCGCTTCCCACGCGCGGCCGATCGGCATGCGCAGCAGGCGGTTGATCACGAACAGCGCGGCCAATGCCAGCAACAGTGCCACCAGGTAGAGGAACACCACCTTGCTCACCGGGTTGTAGGCGATCCCGAAGTACTCGTGGAAGGTCTGCATGCCCTCGGCGGCGCTACGGTCGAACGACAGCCCGAAGAATGTCGGCTTGGGGATGCTGCTGATGCCGTTGGGGCCGCCGGTGATGTCGGTGAGGTTACGCAGGAACAGGCGGATGATTTCCCCGAAGCCCAGGGTCACGATCGCCAGGTAGTCACCGCGCAGGCGCAACACCGGGAAGCCCAGCAGGAAGCCGAACGTCGCCGCCGCCATACCCGCCAGCGGCAGGCAGATCCAGAAGCTCCAGCCCAGGTAGTGCGAGAGCAGCGCGTAGGTATAGGCACCCACGGCATAGAAGCCCACATAACCCAGGTCAAGCAGGCCGGCCAGTCCCACCACGATGTTCAGGCCCAGGCCCAGCAACACGTAGATGAGGATCAGGGTGGCGATGTCGACGGCGCCGCGCGAGCCGAAGAACGGCCAGATCAGCGCGGCCACGATCAGGCCGATGATGATGTAGCGCTGGGTACGCGGCAGGGTCAGGAATTGGCTGACCTTGGGCGACACCAACGGAGCGCGGTTGCCTTTGAACAAGGCACCGACCTGCTGGGTGAACAGCACACGCAGGAACATCAGCACCGAGCACAGGGCAATGATGGTCAAGGTCACGGGACCTGTGCCATGCACTTCAAGGTTGATGCCGACAATGCTCAGCTTGAGGCCGAGTACCGGAAAGGCCACGGCCCATACCAGCAAGGCGCTGAAAAACGCCGATTTAAGATATCTGCTCATACTTTCTCAACCTCCGGACGGCCCAGGATGCCGGTCGGACGGAACAACAGCACCAGAACCAACAGGCCGAACGCCACGACGTCTTTGTACTGGTCGCCGAAGATATCGGCACCGAACGCTTCGGCCACACCCAGCACCAGCCCGCCGAGCATCGCGCCCGGAATACTGCCGATGCCGCCCAATACCGCCGCGGTGAAGGCCTTGAGGCCTACCAGGAAACCGGCGTTGGGGTTGATCACGCCGTACTGCATGCTCAGCAACACGGCAGCGACCGCCGCCAGCGCGGCGCCGATCACGAAGGTCAGGGCGATGATGTTGTTGGTGTTGATGCCCAGCAGGTTGGCCATCTTGATGTCTTCGGCGCAGGCCCGGCAGGCACGTCCCAGACGGGAGCGGGAGATGAACAGGGTCAGGCCCAGCATGGCCACCAGGGTGACGACGAAGACCAGGATCTGCATGTAGGAAATCAGCACTTCTTCCGCGCCGCCCGGGCCGAAGGAGAAGCTCCCCGGGATCAGGTTGGGAATGGATTTATCCTTGGAGTCCTGGGACAGCAATACGGTGTTCTGCAGGAAAATCGACATGCCGATGGCGGAAATCAACGGGATCAAACGGTTGCTGCCACGCAAGGGACGGTAGGCAACGCGCTCGATACTGTAGCCATAGGCACTGGTCACGACGATCGACGCAAGGAACGCGGCGGTCATCAACAGCGGCAGGGAATGGATACCCATCATGGCCAGCCCGGCAAGGGCGATGAAGGCCACGTAGGAACCAATCATGTACACCTCGCCATGGGCGAAGTTGATCATTCCAATGATGCCGTAAACCATTGTGTAGCCAATGGCTATCAAGGCATAGGTGCTGCCAATGGTCAGGCCATTAACCAGCTGTTGGAAAAAATGATAGATCTCAGGCATTACAGCGCTCCTAAAAACCCGATACGCATTTCACTGGTGGAGTCATGTTCCGGCCCTGGGCTGTGTTCTGTGAGCACATTTGCACAAAGCGTTTGCCAGCGAACCGCTGGTGACGGTTTTAAGATTTTCAGGTGAGCCAGCGCCCGGATCGCGGGTGACAGGCCCATAAACCTCGTAAAACAAAGCCCACTGCTTTCACAGTGGGCTTGTAGGACCAGTAACGCCTGGCTTACTGAGGGGAAACTTCGGTTTTAGGTTTGCCGAAGTGCCATTCGTAGACCACGAACTTGAAGTCCTTCAGGTCGCCCTTGGCGTCGAAGCTCAGCTCGCCGGTAGGGGTCTTGAAGGTGCCCGCGTGGATGGCTTCGGCCACTTTGGCGGTGTCTTCGCTCTTGGCAGCAGTAATACCGCCGGCGATGACTTCAACAGCCGAGTAGGCCGGGAACACGAATGGACCGGTCGGGTCCTGCTTGTTCTTGGTGAACTCTTCAACGATGGCTTTGTTGGCCGGGTCGGTGTCGAAGGATTTCGGCAGGGTGACCAGCAGGCCTTCGGAAGCGCCCTGGGCGATTTGCGAGATGGAGTCGTTGCCGACGCCCTCTGGGCCCATGAACTTGGCGTTCAGGCCTTTTTCCTTGGACTGGCGCAGGATCAGGCCCAGCTCTGGGTGGTAGCCGCCGTAGTAGACGAAGTCGACGTTGGCTTGCTTGAGCTTCTGGATGACCGAGGAGAAGTCTTTGTCACCAGCGTTCAGGCCTTCGAAAACGGCAACTTTCACGCCTTTCTTCTCGAGGGTCTGTTTGACGGCGGTGGCGATACCTTCACCGTATTGCTGTTTGTCGTGCAGCACGGCAACGATTTTAGGCTTCACATGGTCGGCGATGTAGTTGCCGGCCGCTGGGCCCTGGGCGCTGTCCAGGCCGATGGTGCGGAAGATCAGCTTGTAGCCACGGGCGGTGATTTCCGGGCTGGTGGCAGCCGGGGTGATCATGATCACGCCTTCGTCTTCATAAATGTCGGACGCTGGCTGAGTGGAGCTGGAGCAGAGGTGACCGACCACGAACTTGACGCCGTCGTTGACCACTTTGTTGGCGACCGCCACGGCTTGTTTAGGATCGCAAGCGTCGTCGTATTCCTTGGCTTCAAGCATTTTACCGTCGACGCCGCCCTTGGCGTTGATGTCGGCGATGGCCTGCTTGGCACCCATGAATTGCATGTCGCCGTATTGCGTTACCGGACCGGTCTTCGGACCGGCGATGCCGATCTTGATGGTGTCAGCGGCGAACGAATGGCCGGCAACCCCAGCCAGGACCATAGCGGCAAACAGTTTGGAAATCTGCTTAGTAGCCTTATTCATAGTGCTCCACTCTTACTGTTGTATTTTTTATAGTTCTAGCGGCCTCGTGAGCTGCTGAACCGGATCAGATATCTCGGATATCCCCCCGGCACCGCCCTGGCAACTGTACCGGTACAGTGTAGAGCGCCGGTTGATCGCTTGAAAAGCTGGCTGCTGGGGGCAAAACCCGGGTGTGTCGCATAAATGAAAGAAAGAGACAGAATTGCGGCGGGGTGGTGCCAGATACTCGGGCAATCCTTGGCTTTCCTGACACTTTCTCTCGATGACTCATTTGCAACTGGGTTTTTCTACCTTGGTCGCGACGTTATGATTGCGCCGATTTTTTCCCAAGGTGAATTCCCATGACGCAAGAACCTAGCACCCTCTATGCCAAGCTGCTCGGTGAAACCGCCGAAATTTCCTGGAAGGAGCTTGAACCGTTCTTTGCCAAGGGTGCCCTATTGTGGGTCGATGCCGGTCTGAATTTGATCGAGGCGGCGGAGGCGATGGCGCAGGATAATCGCGAGAAAGTCGCTGCCTGGCTGGCCGCGAACAGCCTGGGCGAAGTGTCTGCGACGCGGGCATTGGACCTAGTCAAGCGTGACCCGGGCTTGTGGGCGGTGGTGGTTTCGCCCTGGATTTTGATCCAGGAAAGGGCAGCCTGAGAAAGTCGTGCACAAAAAAGGTGCGTATTTTTTGCCCGCAGAAGTGTGTAGCGCAGTAACCGCCGACTCCGTGATGGCACCTTGCCGTGGAGAAAGGTCACAGACCTGGGTGACGTGCGCGTCATGGGAACAGTTCTCCCGTGGCCGAATCGGTGGAACAATTGTTTCTGCGTATTTATAAACACATGTGTCTGTCGGATATGGCCGTAGGAAACAGTGAATTCCGGTAAAGTTCGCCGCCTGTTTACCTGGAGCTCGTCATGCAGTCAGCGCCGCCCTCTTTAGCGAACACTTCGCATCAGTTGCTTTACCTTGTCTACGGTAGCCAGGACGTCTACCGGCGCGAAGCCAAATTCAGCATCCTCACCGCCCTCTCGCAACTCAAGCAGGGTGAGTCGCTGTGTATCCGCGTCATGACCGATCGCCCGCAGGACTATGCCGGTTGGCCTGTCGAGACGCTTGAGTTGGACACACAGACCCTGTCTCAGTGGCAGGGCGACAACGGCTACCTGCACCGCCGCAAGGCCTGCGCGATTGCCCACGGCTTGACGTTTGCCGACAAGACCCTGTTCGTCGACACCGACACGCTGTTCCTCAATTCTCCCCATCGCGTGCTCGACCTGATCGAGCCTGGCCAGTACGTGATGGATGAGTTCGAATACGACTGGAGCTACGTCTGCAAGCGCCCGGACTACCTCAAGCTGGGCCAGCACCTGCACGCGCACGGTATTTCGGCCGACAACAGCTTCAAGCTCTACAACAGTGGCTTGTGTGGCGTGCGCGCCAGTGATGGGCCGCTGCTCGACGCCTCGATCCGGCTGATCGACGAGTGGACCCTGGGCTCGTTCGATATCCATACCATCGAACAGGTTGCGATTTCCTTCGCGATGCGCGGCCACAAGGTGCGCGAGGCGAGGAAGCTGGTGCATCACTACTATGCCGACAAGCGTTTCTTCCACGCCATGCAGGCGCATTTTTTCACGCTGTACGGCGAAGCGTTCAGTCCTGAACTGGTCGCACGCTGTCTAGAGGTGCCGCGGGTCAAGCCGGTGCCATCCCCTTGGCAGCGGTTGCTGATCAAATGGAAGTTGCGCAATCAGGGCAAGCACTTGAAAAAGGTCGGTCGCGACCTGCTCTACGGCAGCTCTGCACCTGAAAATCCCTATTACGCGGTCTGTCGGCATGGTTGGTGGGAATCGGCCTCTAAGGAAATTAGCGGCTGGGATGAAGCGCGGCAGAGGACGTTTTTCGGCGTAACCGACGCCGGTTGGCCGAAGCATTTGCCGCGGCCCGCAAAACGCGCTGACGAAAAAACCATCGTTGCCTTCCTGCGCCAGCGCCGGGCGTAGTGACACTCAAGCGGCGACGGCGCCGTGCAGCGCCGTCGCGATCGCCTAGGCGGTCTTGCCGGTATGGTTATTCAACGAAATGACCTTGGTCTTGCCGATGCGATGACGGTAGATCTCGCGCAGGTACTTGATCGCCTTCTTCACGCAATCGCGTGACAGGCGAATGTCATTGATCGACACAAACTTGTCTTTGTCATTGATCAGCTCGCGGTACTTCTTCTCATACATCGGCTTGATCGCGTACCAGTTGGTGTCGAGGATCTTGGCGGGGTTCTCGAATTCGTTGAGCAGTTCGTCGATACGGTCTTCGTCGAAATCCTCGTGGATGATGAAGTCCAGCATCGAATTGTCCAGCGTGTCATCGAATCGATACGGGTTGCGCGCAAAGCAGCGTTTGATGAACGCGACGATCAAGGTGAGGAAGTCATCCGACAGGCATGGGCTCTTGGCGATCAAGGTTGTCAGCGACAAGTTGGCCGAAGCGCCGATCACCAGCGCGTAGCGCTTGAGCGTGGTGTTGGGGAACAGGCTGTTGAGGTGGGTCTTGAGCCGGTTCAGGTCCATGTAGGACAGTTTGTAGTCCTTGGGCAGCGAGACGATGGACACCACCGACGAGCAGTTCTTGAAGAAGTGCAGGTCGTGCAGCGCCGCCGCGTCGTAGCCGGAGTTCTTGTACTGTTCCAGGGAAGCTTTGTAGCGTTTGGACTCGATCGGCAGCAGGCTGATGCCTTCGATGGCCTGGGTGACCTTGTTGAAGTGCGGCAGGTCGATGGAGCGGAAGAACAGGTCATCGATGTTCAGGCGTTGCGGCTCTTTTTCGAACACCTTGAACTTGTCATTCGAAGGCGCCGGGGTTTCCGGGACGACGGACTCGGCGTAGGCAATCGCTACGGGACCTGCCAGGCTCATGAACAGGTCGTTGGCATCCAGGCGGATGGTTTCGCCGATGTCGATGCCGGCGCGACGGAAGTAGTTCTGGTCGTAGTCGGTAGTCACGGCCTGGGCGGTGAGAATGTTGAAGATCTGTTGGGAGATGTACTGGTTGGCGTGTTTTTCCATGGCATTGACGTCAATGTTCTGGATGTTGCCGTCATCGCTTTCTTCGGCGTAGCGCATGATGTCGTTGGAGATCAGCATCATCGCGTTCCACGGCCGGATGCGGCCTTTCACGCTGGCTTCGCTGCTGTCTTCGTTGGCGAAGTTGTACGAGAAATCCCATTCCTCCGACAGGTATTTGCACAACAGTCGCCCGGCGTTGATGTGCAGCGCTTCGGACATTTCACTGCGGTGGTCGGAGATGTTCGGCAACACGCAAATGCCGCTGGTGAAGATCGGCTCGAACACAAAGGCGTGGCCGCTCTTGCTGTCGTGCTCGTCGGCGGGTTTGGTGTCGAACGTTTTGTTCATGTACGAATGCTGCTGGGCCAGGCCGAATTCCGAGGCCATCCCCGAACCCGTCCCGCCGCCGGCGCTGAAGATCGAAAAGTACAGGCGCGACTGGTTGGCCTTGATGCCGCAGGAGTCGATCAGGTACGAGTGGATCATCTTCCAGTCGGGGCTGGAGAAGCGCTGGGTGTCTTTGTTGAGGATGATCTTGGCCAGGTACTGGCCGAGGATCGGCGCGTTACCGGCGCCGCCGGCATGGACTTCGGAGAGGTCCATGATTTTCATCTTGCTGTAGTCGCGCAGGAATCCGCTTTTTTCGCCCTTGCGCGAGAAGCGGATACGCCCGGCGATGTCTTTGTCCAGGTCGCCGAGCATCACCAGGGGTTCGACCAGGAACACCGGTTTGCTGGTCTTGCCGCTGCCCAGGCGCAGGTTGTTGCGGATCCACTGGGTAGGGCTGTAACCCTTGTCTGTATGGCTCTTTTTAAATTGAAGCTTGTCTTCGTTACTGAATTCGTTCAGGT
This sequence comes from Pseudomonas lactucae, assembly GCF_036688725.1. Lineage (NCBI taxonomy): Bacteria > Pseudomonadati > Pseudomonadota > Gammaproteobacteria > Pseudomonadales > Pseudomonadaceae > Pseudomonas > Pseudomonas lactucae. The sequence goes on from NZ_JAQQPT010000012.1 coordinate 156,564, forward strand.
AGAACTTGCGCGCGTTGTACACCAGTTCCGCCACGTCCAGCGCGATGTTTGAACCGCACCGCCCCAGGCCGATCAGGCACACCGACGGGAATTCCTGTTCGCTGCGCGGATCGCTGTCGCCTTCAAGGTGGGGCGGGCGCGGGAACACCATGTCGCGCAGGCCATCGAGGTTGTCGAGGATACGGTCGGTATTGGTTTCGGTGAAGTACAGGTACTGCTGGGTGGCCTGCGGGGGGGTGGTGCTCAATGACTTTGAACCTGAGGGTTTGTCCGCAGGAGCTGTGGGCAACACGTCGGATACCACGGTGGCAGAGCTGTTTTTAGAAGTCATTGTGCGCCATGTGCCTGGGCGGATGGCTGAAAAGAATCAAAGGGCCATCACGGAATGGGAGTTCGCGACTTTACAGTGCGTCCTTGTCCGGAGAATCAGGCTGACCCTGATAACCCCAGGCAAAACCTGGGCGGACTCTGATTGATCGGCCGTTCGTCGCCGATCTTTAGGTGAGTGATGGCGAAATGCCAAATTTTCGGCGTCAGCAGGTTGGCCTGGCGATGTTCGTTTGATCCTAGGCGCTGATGGGCAGCTCCAGCTCGAAGGCGGGCGCTTCCAGCGGCGCCAGGCCGAACGCGGCACGTGCGGCATCGCAATCGACGTTTTGCTCGCCCTGGCTCCATGAGGCATCGAACTCTCGGCAGGGGCTTGAGCGTTGCTCATAGATCGAACAACGGGTGCCTTTACCCACTTCACCCTCAAGGCTGCAGCAGCGCGCGGGTTTCTGGTCGGTGCCGATCATCGCGACGCGAGTGGGGTTGATCTGGACCACCAGGTCGTCGGGCACCGTGCCGCCCGATGAGGCGCACTCGCCCCAGAAGAAAGACACACGAAAGTATGAACAGCAGGCACCGCAATTCAGACACGGACTGGCTTCGGACATGGGCGTCATCAATAAAAAGTAGGGAGGGGCACTACGGGAAGGCTCGCCATTCTATCTGGGCCATGGCCGTTGGGAAGAGGGGGCAGCACTTATATTTTGCGTAGGGAAAGTCCCGGAATACCGGACGAAATCATGCCCTATCAGCTTTACGAATCATTACAGACAAGCGGCGCTCGCCTGACTATGTTGCAAGTACCCGAGCAGGGTGCTTCGTGCATCGCAGCTCTCATAACAATAAAAGAGACGGACCCATGCAGAACTCGACCCAAGCGGCGAATGCCTGGCGCATTCTGTTCCTGCTGTTCCTCGCCAACCTGTTCAACTTCTTCGACCGCACCATCCCGGCCATCATCATCGAGCCAATCCGCATGGAGTGGCACCTGAGCGACTTCCAGCTCGGCATCATCGGCACCGCATTCACCATCGTCTACGCCATCGCCGGCCTGCCGCTGGGGCGTATGGCCGACACTGGCTCGCGCAGCAAGCTGATGGGCTGGGGCCTGTTTGCCTGGAGCGGGTTGACGGCGATCAATGGATTCGTCGGCAGTTTCTGGACCTTTTTGCTGGTGCGCATGGGCATCGGTATCGGTGAAGCCAGCTACGCGCCGGCGGCCAACTCGCTGATCGGCGATTTGTTCCCTGCGCATCGCCGTGCACGCGCCATGGGGATTTTCATGCTCGGTCTGCCGTTGGGCCTGCTGCTGGCGTTTTTTACCATCGGTGCGATGGTCAAGGCGTTCGACAGCTGGCGCGCGCCGTTCTTTATTGCAGCGGTGCCGGGGCTGATCCTCGCGGTGTTCATGTTCTATATCAAGGAACCCAAGCGCGGTGCGGCGGAAACCGTGCAGGTGTCCCAGGAGCGCGTCGACCGCCCGATCCGTCGCGTACTGGCCGTGCCTACTTTCCTCTGGCTGGTGCTGGCCGGGTTGTGCTTCAACTTCGCCACCTACGCGTGCAATTCGTTTCTGGTGCCGATGCTGCAGCGTTATTTCCTTATGCCGCTGCAGGACGCCGCCGTCGCTACCGGTGTCATCGTCGGCTTGACTGGCCTGGTGGGCCTGACGGTGGGTGGCTGGATTGCCGACAAGATCCATCAACGCGTCGCCAATGGCCGACTGCTGTTCGCGGCGTTCAGCCTGATCATCTCCACCGTCACCACCGCCTGGGCCTTGCATGCCGGACGTATCGAGATTGGTGTGTTCGTGGCGCTGTTCAGTGTGGGCTGGTTGTTTGCCTATAACTTCTACACCTGCGTGTACACGGCGATCCAGGATGTGGTTGAACCACGCCTGCGGGCGACGGCGATGGCGTTGTTCTTTGCCGGGTTGTATTTGCTGGGCGGCGGCATGGGGCCGATCGTGGTGGGCGGCTTGTCCGATCATTTCGCCCATTCGGCGATGTATGCCGCGGGGGCCGAGCAGATGACTGAGGCCTATAAAGCGGTGGGTTTGCACGACGCCATGTACCTGATTCCGGTGGCGCTGTTTTTGACCATGCTGTTTCTGTTCCAGGCCTCGCGCAGTTTTGTGCGTGATGCCCGGCGGATGAAAGAGGGGTTGAGCGCGGTTGAGGTGCCGGTTACGGCCGCGACGGCTTGAAACCGCGGTGACGCTATCGGGGGCTAGCCCTCGATGAGGCCCGCAAACCAGCACTGTTCTCAAGTGAATAAAGAAGGCCCGCATTGCGCGGGCCTTTTTTAACAGGGCAGGGCGGTAATCAACCGGCCACCAACACCCGAATCGCTTCCAGTCTCAGCGCAGCCTTGTCGAGCATGGCCAGGCCTTGCTCGCGCTGGTTGCGCAGGGCAACCAGTTCACTGTCACGCACGGTCGGGTTGACCGCTTGCAACGCGGTCAGGCGCGCCAGTTCTTCGTCGGTGTCCGCCGCCAGCCGACGCTTGGCCTCAGCCACGCGCTCGGCGTGACGCGGGGTGATCTTCTCTTCACCGGCGTTGATGCGCGGGGTGAGTTGATCGCGCTGGGCCTGCACGAACTTGTTGGCGCTGGCCCGTGGCACGCTTTCCAGCTGGTCGTTCAAGGTTTCGAACGAGACGCGCCCGGACAGGTCATTGCCATTGGCGTCCAGCAGGCAGCGCAATGCGGCCGGTGGCAGGTAGCGACCCAATTGCAGCGAACGCGGTGCAACCACTTCACTGACGTAAAGCAGTTCGAGCAACACGGTGCCTGGCTTGAGCGCCTTGTTCTTGATCAGTGCCACGGCGGTGTTGCCCATGGAACCGGACAGCACCAGGTCCATGCCGCCCTGCACCATCGGGTGTTCCCAGGTGATGAACTGCATGTCTTCGCGCGACAGCGCCTGGTTGCGGTCGTAGGTGATGGTCACGCCTTCGTCGTCGCCCAGGGGGAAGCTGGCGTCGAGCATTTTTTCGCTCGGCTTGAGGATCAGCGCGTTTTCCGAATGGTCTTCGCTGTCGATACCGAAGGCGTCGAACAGGGTTTCCATATAGATCGGCAGGGCGAACTGGTCGTCCTGCTCCAGGATGTCTTCCACCAGCGCATCGCCTTCACCTGCGCCACCGGAATTGAGCTCCAGCAGGCGGTCGCGACCGGTGTGCAGCTCTTGCTCCAGGCGTTCGCGCTCGACACGGGCCTCGTCGATCAGCGCTTGCCACTCGCCGTCATCGGCGTTTTCCAGCAGCGGCAGCAGGCGCGGGCCGAACTGGTGCTGCAGGGCGTTGCCGGTCGGGCAGGTATTGAGGAACGCGTTCAGCGCTTCGTGGTACCACTGGAACAGGCGCGCTTGCGGGCTGGTTTCCAGGTACGGCACGTGCAACTCGATCACGTGCTTCTGGCCGATCCGGTCCAGACGGCCGATGCGCTGTTCCAGCAGGTCGGGGTGGGACGGCAGGTCGAACAGCACCAGATGGTGGGCGAACTGGAAGTTGCGGCCTTCAGAGCCGATTTCCGAGCAGATCAGCACCTGGGCGCCGAACTCTTCGTCGGCGAAGTAGGCGGCGGCACGGTCACGTTCGAGGATATTCATACCCTCGTGGAACACCGTGGCCGGGATGCCGGAACGCACGCGCAGGGCGTCTTCCAGGTCCATGGCGGTTTCGGCGTGGGCGCAGATCACCAGGACTTTGGTGCGCTTGAGCATTTTCAGCTGGTCGATCAGCCATTCCACCCGTGGGTCGAAGCGCCACCAGCGGTTTTCTTCCTCGATGTCCGGCTGCGACTGGAAGCTGACTTCCGGGTACAGCTCGGCGTGTTCGCCCAGTGGCAGTTCCAGGTATTCGTCCGGGTTCGGCAGCGGGTAGGCGTGCAGCTTGCGCTCCGGGAAGCCCTGGACGGCGGCGCGGGTGTTGCGAAACAGCACGCGGCCGGTGCCGTGGCGGTCGAGCAGCTCACGCACCAGGCGTGCGCTGGCTTCGGTGTCGCCATCGTTGACGGCGCTGAGCAGCGCTTCGCCTTCGTTGCCGAGGAAACCCTGGATGGTCTTGTGGGCCGCCGGTGACAGCCGGCCCTTATCGAGCAGCTCCTGCACGGCCTCGGCCACCGGGCGATAGTTTTCGCTCTCGGCGCGGAAGGCCTGCAGATCGTGGAAACGGTTCGGATCCAGCAGGCGCAGGCGCGCAAAGTGGCTGTCCTGACCCAGTTGTTCCGGGGTGGCGGTGAGCAGCAGCACGCCAGGAATCACTTCGGCGAGTTGCTCGACCAGCGAATACTCAGGGCTGGCTTTCTCTTCGTGCCACACCAGGTGGTGAGCCTCGTCGACCACCAGCAAGTCCCAGCCGGCGGCGAACAGCGCGTCCTGGGCCTTTTCGTCGTCCACCAGCCACTCAAGAGCGACCAGGGCGAGTTGGGTGTCTTCGAACGGGTTGGTGGCATCGCTTTCGATAAAGCGTTCTTCATCGAACAGCGCAACCTGCAGGTTGAAGCGGCGGCGCATTTCCACCAGCCATTGGTGCTGCAGGTTTTCCGGCACCAGGATCAGCACGCGGCTGGCGCGGCCCGAAAGCAGTTGGCGATGGATCACCAGGCCGGCTTCGATGGTCTTGCCCAGGCCCACTTCGTCGGCCAGCAATACCCGTGGCGCGATACGGTCGGCGACTTCCCGGGCGATATGCAATTGGTGAGCGATAGGTTGCGCACGCACGCCACCCAGGCCCCACAGCGAGGACTGCAATTGGCGGCTGGTGTGTTCCAGGGTGTGGTAGCGCAGCGAGAACCAGGCCAGCGGGTCGATCTGCCCGGCGAACAGACGGTCGCTGGCCAGGCGGAACTGGATGAAGTTGGAGAGTTGGGTTTCCGGCAGGGTCACCTGCTCGTTCTGCCCATTGAGACCGTGGTAGACCAGCAAGCCGTCGACGTCGTCGACTTCCTGTACGGTCATTTTCCAGCCTTCGAAATGGGTGATGGAGTCGCCCGGCGAGAACCTCACGCGGGTGAGGGGCGCATTCCGTAGCGCATACTGGCGCGTGTCGCCAGTGGCCGGATAGAGCACGGTCAACAAGCGGCCGTCCTGTGCCAGAACGGTGCCTAACCCCAGCTCTGCTTCGCTGTCACTAATCCAGCGTTGCCCCGGTTGATACTGCTGCGCCATGCTGCCTGACTCCCGCCGTGAAAAAGCCGACTATGTTAACGGAACAAGGCTCCCACGCCCAAGGATTCTGATAAAAACTACTCCGTTTGAACGGGGCGTCGGCAGTTGGATCGACGGATGGCGGGCACTTGGGAGTGTCGACTGGGTCACAGGTTGGCGAGCTTTTGCTCAAGTCGCCCTGCGGCCCGCCGACAGCCTGTTGATCAGGAGAGTAAAGATTATGTTGCCACCCATGCTGCCCGTCAGCGTTGTGCCGGTCACGTCACAACTTGATCCGGTACGCCAGAAGCCGGATATCCCGCCCGTGGTGCCTGTGCAAGCAGGCGCCAATGAAAGCGCGATCGACCTGAAAAAGGGCGATGCCGAGCAGTCGGCCTTTGTGTTGCGCGAAGAGCAACGCCGCCAGCAGGAGCAGCAAAAACGCCGGCGTGAAGCCGAGGAAGACCCCGACCAACACCTGGCCATCCCAGGCGACGTGCTCAATGCCGACAACACCGTGCCCGTGGTGCCGCTGATCGAAGACGCGCCGCGCCAGGGCTTGTGGGTGGACGTCGAGGTTTGATCGCTCGGTTGCGGGCGAAGGCCTGCCTTTTGTCGCGCACTGATTTGCCGCCGGGCGGGGGAGGCCGCATTATTAAGCCCTTCTCGCCACGACGTAAGCCAAGCCATGAGTGATGATGACAAATTGATCGACCTGAATGCCGAACGCGCCAAGCGAGTTCATGACCTCAATGACAAACGCCTGAACGAAGTGCGCCAGGCGTTTGAACAGGCAATGCCGTTAGGCAAAGCCAAGAAAAAGCCGAAGAACAAACCGAAAAAGCGTTGAAACGACCTGCATCTATTGATGCAGGTCAGTTATTGCCCTTCTTTACGCCCCGTTGCGGGCGACATTGATCCCCGTCAATTTTCCCGTCTGACTTCTCCAGTAACTTAGCCCTATCGCAACAGGGCAAGCACAGGAGGCCGGTCATGTTCATCGATAATGTGGTATTCGCCGGAGTGCTGACTGTAAGCCTCATGGTGCTGTTTTTTGTAGGATTTGGAGTTTTTATCTGGAAAGACGCGAACAAGCGTAAAAAACCTTAGGTCTTTCCGGGTTACATGAGCACGCAAGGCATTTTGGGCGACTTCGGTCGCCTTTTTTTTATTGTGCTGTTGTCACGGCCCGCTCCCACATTTTGGCTTATGCCCGGCTTGATCATAAAAAAAGGTGCGACCCTCGCGGATCGCACCTTTTTTCGTTGCAGCGCAGTATCAGCTGCCGAGTGCCTTTGACGCCAGCCAGAACAACCCGGCCGACAGGCCCACAGTTGCCGGCAGGGTCAATACCCACGCCATCAGGATGGTCTTGACCGTGCCACCTTGCAGGCCGCTCTTGTTGGCGACCATGGTACCGGCCACGCCGGAGGACAGCACGTGGGTGGTGGATACCGGCAGGGCGAAGATGTTGGCAAAGCCGATCATGGTCGCGGTGGTGATCTGCGCCGACATGCCCTGGGCATAGGTCATGCCCTGCTTGCCGATCTTCTCGCCGATGGTCAGTACCACGCGCTTCCAGCCCACCATGGTGCCCAGGCCCAGGGCCAATGCAACCGCGAGGATCACCCAGAACGGTGCGTACTCGGTGGTGGCGGTGAGGTCTTTGCGCAGCTTGTCGAGGTCGGACTTCTCACGTGCGTCCAGGCCCGGCAGTTTGCCGACTTTCTTCGCGGTATCGTCCAGGCAGAGCAGGTAGCGGCGCACTTCGATGCGCTGATCGGCGTTCAACGAATGGTAGTCGGAGACGCCTTTCAAGGTGCTGACGAGCGCGTTGATGGTCGGCTCGGTCTGCTGTGGGTTGCACTGGAACTTGCCTGGCAGGTCGTCCTTCACGCTTTTACCCAGCGCCAGGAATTCGCCGAGGGTGGCGTTGTTGCGCTGGTAGAACTGGCTCAAATGCACGGTAGCGTCGCGGGTACGCTCGATCTGGTAAGTGGTGCTGCCCAGGTCAAGGACGAACTGCGCCGGCACGATACCGATCAGCACGAGCATGATCAGGCCGATACCTTTCTGGCCATCGTTGGAACCGTGCACGAAACTCACGGCCATGGCGGAAATCACCAGGACCAGGCGGTTCCAGAATGGGGGATGTTTCTTGTCGTCGAGCTTGCGGCGCTGGTCCGGGGTCTTGTGCATCTTCGACAGCGGGCGCCACCACTTCAGGCCGAGCAGCACCAGGGCTGCGACCAGGAAGCCGGCCATCGGCGAGAACACCAGCGAGGCGCCGATATCGATTGCCTTCTGCCAGTTCACACCGTCAGCCAGTGGGATATCGTTGATCAGCGCGTTGGCCAGGCCAACACCGAGGATCGAGCCGATCAGCGTGTGGGAACTGGAGGCGGGGATGCCAAAGTACCAGGTACCCAGGTTCCAGGTGATCGCGGCGGCCAATAAAGAGAAGACCATGGCCAGACCGTGGCCGGTATTCACATTGATCAGCAACTCCACCGGCAGCAAGTGCACGATGGCGTAGGCGACACCGACACCACCGAGCAACACGCCGAGGAAATTGAACACCCCGGAGAAGAACACGGCCAGATGCGGCGGCATGGCTTTGGTATAGATGACTGTGGCCACCGCGTTAGCGGTGTCATGAAAGCCATTGATGAACTCGAAGGCGAGGACAAAGGCGAGGGCGAGCAACAGGCTCACGAGAACCCAAGCATCCAGTCCGCTGAATAAATCGATCATGAAGGTTTTCTGACCCGGTCGTAAGGGGGCGCGATTATGCCAGAAAACCTCGGTAATCGATGCACTAGCTGCTCATCGGTTACCTTCTTCATTAAAAAAAAACTGGCAAAGGCCCCTCATCCCAGGGTTTTCGGGGCTTTGGCAAGTCTTTGATTTATAAAGCAGGGGGCCGAAAACAACGGTTTTTGTCATCAATCCGTCATGCCAGAAACATTTGTATGAAATTTTACCGAGGCGATGGGCGACGAGTAGCCAATTGATAGCTATGTACCCTTGGTCAGGGTTGCAACCTTGAGGCTCAACCTGAATCGCTTAGGGCTCTTCGGCTTTGAGTTCCTGCTCGATCTTTTGAATTTCCTGGGCAAATGCCTGATCGAGCAAGCTGGCTCGCTTGCGCCAGGGTTTGCGTTCAGGTTCAGGCTGGGCGGCGTAAGTGGTGACTTCCCCGCCGTAAACGTCCTTGTAACGTTGTTCCTGGCGCTCTAGTTCTGCGCGCAGTTCATCTTTCGTCACGTTGTTACCTAATTGAGTTGAGTGTAAATCGCTTGCAGCGTTATCCCTGAATATCGCCCTCGGCTTGTTCAAAGTTGAACGTTCTAAACGTTCAACTAGTGAAGGAGAGCGCCGTCGCTTGTTATGGCATTGATTCAAGGTAAGTGTTGCAACCGGCACTGCATGGCATGTGCACGACCTGGCGAGCTCTGGTGCCGATGGTGAAACCGGGCAGACCTGAGCACAGGGTGCATTATAGCGACGCATTTGGATAACACTATCGGGATAAAGTTAAAAAGCGTCAACGTTATGTGCGGGTTTTGTTACACGAGCATGTGAATACGTGCTCATATTCTGACGTCATAAAGTTTACCCGACATGCGGTGTTATAAAACATGCCTGAAATTGTACCGGGGGCGTGAAAGGCGCTCAGGTGTCGGCAACCGGTAGAATTGCGATAATCGAATGATCGTCCGATAATCGCCCAATGTTCCCGGCTCTGCCTTGTGCCCCATGTCCGGCGCGGCTTGTAATAGCGGCCGAATTCCCTGCGGTCGACAATAAAAGAAAGGATCCCCTGATGAACGATCAATTGCGCAACTCTTTCGCGTCAGCCGCGCCGCCGATCGTTGCCTCGCCGGCCAAGCGCATCCAGGCATTTACCGGTGATCCCGACTTCATGACCTCCCTGGCGCGTGGCCTGGCCGTGGTGCAGGCATTCCAGGAGCGCAAGCGCCACCTGACCATCGCCCAGATCAGCCACCGCACCGAGATTCCTCGCGCCGCCGTGCGTCGTTGCCTGCATACGCTGATCAAGCTCGGCTACGCCACCACCGATGGGCGCACCTATTCGTTGCTGCCCAAAGTATTGACGCTTGGCCACGCCTATCTGTCGTCCACGCCTCTGGCTGTGTCGGCCCAGCCCTATCTGGACCGCATGAGCGAACAACTCCACGAAGCCTGCAACATGGCCACCCTCGAAGGCGACGACATTCTTTATATCGCCCGTTCGGCCACCACTCAGCGCCTGATTTCGGTGGACCTGTCGGTGGGCGGGCGCTTGCCGGCCTATTGCACCTCCATGGGTCGCATCCTGCTGGCAGCGCTGGACGATGCTTCGCTGCAGGACTACCTCGATCATGCCGACCTGCAAACCAAGACCAGCCGCACCCTGACCACGCCCGAAGCTTTGTTCGAATGCCTGCAGCAAGTGCGTCAGCAGGGCTGGTGCATTGTTGATCAGGAACTGGAACAGGGTTTGCGCTCGATCGCCGTGCCGGTGTATGACGCCTCGGGTCAGGTCTTGGCGGCGCTCAATGTCAGCACCCACGCCGGACGCGTCAGCCGCAGCGAGTTGGAGCAGCGCTTCCTGCCGAGCATGCTCAGCGCCAGCCGTGAGTTGAGTACACAGCTGTTCGCCTAAGCTGTTCGGTGATCGCACGGATCCCGGCGTAATCGATTGACGGTGTTTCACCTGGCTTATTACTGTGCGGCAGCGCGCTTCTGGCGCCGCCCAATAATAATGACGACCCCAGGTCGTCGGCCCGCCCCCGGTGTGGAATAAAAACAATGAATCAACCTTCTGTCGGTGCCCCCCTGGACGTGCAGTCCTTTATCAATGCCCAGCCACTGTCGCGCTACCAGTGGCGTGTGGTGATTCTGTGTTTCCTGATTGTGTTCCTCGATGGCCTGGATACCGCCGCCATGGGCTTTATCGCGCCTGCCCTGTCCCAGGACTGGGGCATCGACCGCGCCAGCCTCGGCCCGGTGATGAGCGCCGCGTTGATCGGCATGGTATTTGGCGCACTGGGTTCCGGCCCGCTGGCCGACCGCTTTGGTCGCAAAGTCGTGCTGGTGGGGGCGGTGCTGGTGTTTGGCGCGTTCAGCCTGGCGTCGGCCTACAGCAGCAATGTCGATCAACTGTTGGTGCTGCGCTTCCTCACCGGGCTGGGCCTGGGGGCCGGGATGCCCAACGCCACCACGCTGCTGTCCGAATACACCCCCGAACGTCACAAGTCACTGCTGGTGACCAGCATGTTCTGCGGTTTCAACTTGGGCATGGCCGGTGGTGGGTTTATCTCAGCCAAGCTGATCCCTGCGTTCGGCTGGCACAGCCTGCTGCTGATCGGCGGCATCCTGCCATTGATCCTGGCCGTGGTGCTGCTGGTGTGGCTGCCGGAGTCGGCGCGCTACCTGGTGGTGCGCAATCGCGGCACGGACAAAGTGCGCAAAACGCTGTCACCCATCGAGCCCACTATCGTCGCCCAAGCCACCGACTTCAGTGTGCCCGAGCAAAAAACCGTCAAGGCACGCAACGTGTTCGCGGTGATTTTCTCCGGCACCTACAGCGCCGGCACCTTGTTGCTGTGGCTCACCTATTTTATGGGCCTGGTGATTGTTTACCTGCTCACCAGTTGGCTGCCGACGCTGATGCGGGACAGCGGCGCCAGCATGGAGCAGGCCGCGTTTATCGGTGCGTTGTTCCAGTTTGGTGGCGTGTTGAGTGCGGTCGGCGTGGGTTGGGCGATGGACCGGTTCAACCCTCACAAGGTGATCGGCGCTTTCTACCTGCTGGCCGGGGTGTTTGCCTACGCGGTAGGGCAGAGCCTGGGCAACATCACGCTACTGGCGACCCTGGTGCTGATCGCCGGGATGTGCGTCAACGGCGCGCAATCGGCGATGCCTTCCCTGGCGGCCCGTTTCTACCCGACCCAGGGCCGCGCCACCGGCGTGTCGTGGATGCTCGGCATCGGCCGCTTCGGTGCGATTCTTGGCGCGTGGATGGGCGCCACCTTGCTCGGCCTGGGCTGGAACTTCGAGCAGGTGCTCACCGCTCTGGTGATTCCGGCGGCGTTGGCCACCACAGCAGTGGTCATCAAAGGCATGGTCAGCCACGCCGACGCAACCTGAAGCCTGACCGAGTTCGCCCAAGTGAGTAGCTAGACAACAATCGGTTCGATAATCGAACGGTTAGTCGATTATCGGATTGTTTGACCCATTTGCCCGGCTTAATCTGCAAGCACTTCGGCGCCCTCTCAGCGCCTTTTTCGAACAACACCGGGAGCCCGACCCCATGGCTGAAATTCTTGCGCTGCGCGACGCGGTGAAGCGATTTGTGAACGATGGCGATACCGTCGCCCTCGAAGGCTTCACCCACCTGATCCCTACGGCCGCAGGTCATGAAATCATCCGTCAGGGCAAGAAAGACCTGACGTTGGTGCGCATGACGCCCGACCTGATCTACGACCAGTTGATCGGTGCCGGCTGCGCACGCAAGTTGATTTTCTCCTGGGGCGGCAACCCAGGTGTGGGCTCCCTGCACCGGCTGCGTGACGCGGTCGAAAAGCAATGGCCGCAACCGCTGGAAATCGAAGAGCACAGCCATGCCGATCTGGCCAATGCCTATGTCGCCGGCGCCTCGGGCTTGCCGTTCGCGGTGCTGCGTGCCTACGCCGGTTCCGACCTGCCCAAGGTCAACCCGCTGATCAAAAGCGTGACCTGCCCGTTTACTGGCGAAGTGCTTGCGGCGGTGCCGTCGGTGCGTCCGGACGTCACGGTGATCCATGCACAGAAAGCCGACCGCAAGGGCAACGTGCTGCTCTGGGGCATTCTCGGTGTGCAAAAGGAAGCGGCGCTGGCGGCCAAGCGTTGCATCGTGACCGTTGAAGAGATCGTCGACGACTTGAATGCACCGATGAACAGCTGTGTGTTGCCGACCTGGGCCCTGACTGCGGTGTGCCACGTGCCAGGTGGCGCGCACCCGTCCTACGCTCACGGCTACAACGAGCGCGACAACCGTTTTTACCAGGCGTGGGACCCGATCGCCCGCGACCGTGAGACCTTTACCGCATGGATCAACGCATACATCCATGGCACCGCCGACTTCACTGAATTCCAGGCCAAGCTGGCCGCCGCGCAGGAGGCCAAGTAATGGCTTACTCGACCAACGAAATGATGACCGTCGCCGCCGCGCGCCGCCTCAAGAACGGCTCGGTGTGCTTTGTCGGCATCGGCCTGCCCTCCAAAGCGGCCAACCTGGCGCGCCTGACCTCGTCGCCCGATGTGGTGCTGATCTATGAGTCCGGCCCGATTGGCGCCAAGCCCTCGGTGTTGCCGCTGTCCATTGGTGACGGCGAGCTGGCGGAGACCGCCGACACCGTGGTGCCGACCGGTGAGATCTTCCGCTACTGGCTGCAAGGCGGGCGTATTGACGTGGGGTTCCTCGGCGCGGCCCAGGTCGACCGTTTTGGCAATATCAACACCACTGTGGTCGGTGATTACCATCGGCCCAAAGTGCGCCTGCCGGGTGCCGGTGGCGCGCCGGAGATCGCCGGTTCCGCCAAGAGCGTGCTGATTATCCTCAAGCAGTCGTCGCGTTCGTTTGTCGACAAGCTGGACTTCATCACCTCCGTCGGCCACGGCGAAGGCGGCGATTCACGCAAACGCCTGGGCCTGCCGGGTGCCGGGCCTGTAGGGATTATTACCGACCTGTGCATCATGGAGCCGGAAGAGGGCACCCATGAATTTGTGGTCACTGCGCTGCACCCTGGCGTGACCCGCGAACAAGTCGTGGCGGCCACCGGTTGGGCGATTCGTTTTGCCGACCAGGTTGACACCACCGCCGAACCTACAGACATAGAACTGACGGCCTTGCGTGACCTCGAAGCCCGTACCGCCGCCGCCCATGGCCAAGCGCCAGGAGAGGCCTGATGCGCGACGTATTTATCTGTGATGCCATTCGCACCCCCATCGGCCGGTTCGGCGGCGGCCTCGCCACCGTGCGTGCCGACGACCTGGCGGCGCTGCCGATCAAGGCCCTGATGGAGCGCAACCCGTCGGTGGAGTGGACGGCCGTTGACGAGGTGTTCCTCGGCTGCGCCAACCAGGCCGGCGAAGACAACCGCAACGTCGCCCGCATGGCGCTGTTGCTCGCGGGCCTGCCGGAGAGCATTCCGGGTGTGACCCTCAACCGTTTGTGCGCCTCGGGCATGGACGCCGTCGGCACTGCGTTCCGTGCCATCGCCAGTGGCGAGATGGAGCTGGCGATTGCCGGCGGCGTCGAGTCGATGTCCCGCGCGCCGTTTGTGATGGGCAAGGCCGACGCGGCGTTCTCGCGCAACATGAAGCTGGAGGACACCACCATCGGCTGGCGCTTTATCAACCCGTTGATGAAAGCCCAGTACGGCGTGGATGCGATGCCGCAGACCGCCGATAACGTCGCCGACGATTACAACGTTTCGCGCGCCGACCAGGACGCCTTTGCCCTGCGCAGCCAGCAACGTACCGCTGCCGCGCAGGCCGCCGGCTACTTCGCCGAGGAAATCGTGCCGGTACGGGTCGCCCATAAAAAAGGCGAAACCGTGGTGGAGCACGATGAGCATCCACGCGACACCACCCTCGAAGCCCTGGCCAAGCTCAAGCCGGTCAATGGCCCCGACAAGACCGTCACCGCCGGCAACGCGTCGGGTGTGAATGATGGCGCCGCCGCGCTGATTCTGGCCTCGGCCGAGGCCGTCAAGAAGCACGGCCTCACCGCTCGCGCCCGAGTATTGGGTATGGCCAGCGCCGGTGTCGCGCCACGTGTGATGGGCATCGGCCCGGTACCGGCGGTACGCAAACTGGTCGAGCGCCTGGGCCTGGCCGTGACTGATTTTGATGTGATCGAACTCAACGAAGCCTTCGCCAGCCAAGGCCTGGCGGTGCTGCGTGAACTGGGCATTGCCGACGACGCGCCGCAGGTCAACCCGAACGGCGGCGCCATCGCCCTTGGTCACCCATTGGGCATGAGCGGTGCGCGGCTGGTACTGACCGCCTTGCACCAGTTGGAAAAAACCGGCGGCCGCAAAGGCCTGGCGACCATGTGCGTGGGCGTCGGCCAAGGCCTGGCCCTGGCGATTGAACGCATCTAACAAGAGAGGACCGCTCCATGAGTGACAAGCCCGGTTACCGGCGCCCGCAAGCGGGCACCCAACCTGATTACCTGCACCCGGCCTACCAGTCGACGAACCTGCGTTCGCCGTCCCAGCCGTTGGTGTTTTTGCCGCATTCACTGTCGGAAATCACCGGCCCGAGCATCGGCGCCGAGCGTGTCGATGCGAAGGACAACGACCTCACCGCCCAGCATGAAGGCGAGCCTCAGGGCGAGCGCATCATCATTCATGGCCGTGTGCTGGATGAAAACGGCCTGCCGGTGCCGGGCATCCTGGTGGAGATCTGGCAGGCCAACGCCGCCGGTCGCTACAACCACAAGCGCGACCTGCACGACGCGCCGCTGGACCCGAATTTTACCGGCACCGGGCGGACCGTCACCGACGCCGACGGCTGGTACCAGTTCCAGACCATCAAGCCCGGCGCCTACCCGTGGGGCAACCACCACAACGCGTGGCGCCCGGCGCATATCCACTTTTCACTGTTCGGCCCCAGCGTGCTGACGCGCCTGGTGACGCAGATGTATTTCCCCGGCGACCCGTTGCTGGAATACGACCCGATCTACAACTGCGTGCCCGATACCAGCGCCAAGGAACGCCTGATCGCGCGTTTTGACCTGGAAAAAACCATTCCTTCCTATGCCCTCGGCTACCGCTGGGACATCGTCCTGCGCGGCCGCGACGCCACGCCGATGGAGAAATGAGATGAGCCTTTACGCAACCACGTCCCACACCGTTGGGCCGTATTACCACATCGGCCTGACCTGGCTGAACCGCGAGGACCTGACCAGCGCCGCCACTCTCGGTGACCGTGTGGCGATCAGCGGGCAAGTGGTGGATGGCAACGGCGATGCGGTCAACGACGCCATGCTCGAAGTCTGGCAGGCCAACGCCGCCGGCAAATATGACCACCCCGAAGATGAGCAGGACAAGGCCGTCGACCCCAACTTCGAAGGGTTTGGGCGTGTGCCGGTGGATGCCGAGGGGCGTTTCCGCTTTACCACCATCAGGCCGGGCAGTGTGCCGGGGTTGAAGGGCACGACCCAGGCGCCGCATTTGGTGGTGCTGGTGTTTGCGCGGGGCTTGGTCAAGCACCTGTTGACGCGGATTTATTTTGACGGTGAAGCGCTGAACGGGGACGACCCGTTGTTGGCGTGTGTGCCGGCGCAGCGGCGCGGTACGCTGATTGCCAAGCCGGGGGATGATGGGGTGTATCAGTGGAATGTGATTTTGCAGGGGACAGATAAGGAAACGGTGTTTTTCGATTATTGAGTTGGCTGTAGGGCCCCATCGGGAGCAAGCCCCCGATGAGGCCGGCCCAGACTACACAGATCCAAAAGTCTGCTTGCGGAACATGGTTGTTGCAAAGTATGTCTAGGCTATAACCGTTCCCACTGAGTGAAAAAATCATGACCACAAAAACCAGTCATTACACCGGAGAAGAACGCAGTAAACGAATCTTTGCGATTGTCGGTGCCTCCTCCGGCAACCTGGTCGAATGGTTCGACTTCTACGTCTACGCCTTCTGCGCCATCTATTTTGCCCCGGCGTTTTTTCCATCTGACGACCCCACGGTGCAACTGCTCAACACCGCCGGCGTGTTCGCCGCCGGGTTCCTGATGCGGCCCATCGGCGGCTGGCTGTTTGGCCGCGTAGCCGACAAACACGGTCGCAAAAATTCGATGATGATCTCGGTGCTGATGATGTGCGCCGGTTCCCTGGTCATTGCCTTTTTACCCACCTACAAGGACATCGGCGCCTGGGCCCCGGCCCTGCTGCTGGTGGCGCGGCTGTTCCAGGGCTTGTCGGTGGGCGGTGAATACGGCACCACCGCCACCTACATGAGTGAAGTCGCGCTCAAGGGCCAGCGCGGCTTTTTCGCGTCGTTCCAATACGTGACCCTGATCGGCGGGCAACTGCTGGCGGTGCTCGTGGTGGTGATCCTGCAACAGGTCCTCAGCGAAGAAGAACTGCGGGCCTGGGGCTGGCGGATTCCCTTCGTGATCGGCGCGGTGGCGGCGCTGATCTCGCTGTTGCTGCGGCGCACCCTCAAGGAAACCACCAGCAAGGAGATCCGCCAGGACAAGGACGCCGGCAGCATCGTCGCGCTGTTTCGCGACCACGGCCGGGCGTTCATCACGGTGCTGGGCTACACCGCCGGTGGCTCGCTGATTTTCTACACCTTTACCACCTATATGCAGAAGTACCTGGTGAACACCGTCGGCATGCACGCCAAGACCGCGAGCTACATCATGACCGGCGCGCTGTTTTTGTATATGTGCATGCAGCCGCTGTTCGGCATGCTGGCCGACAAGATCGGCCGACGTAATTCAATGCTCTGGTTTGCCGGCCTGGGTACTCTGTTCACGGTGCCGATCCTGTTGACCCTGAAGACCGTCAGCAGCCCGTTCCTGGCCTTTGTATTGATCACCCTGGCGTTGGCGATCGTGAGTTTCTACACCTCGATCAGCGGGCTGGTCAAAGCCGAGATGTTCCCGCCTCAGGTGCGTGCCTTGGGCGTGGGCCTGGCGTATGCGGTGGCGAATGCGGTGTTTGGCGGTTCGGCGGAAGTCGTGGCGTTGAGCCTTAAATCCATTGGTATGGAAAACACCTTCTATTGGTATGTCACGGCGATGATGGCGGTGGCCTTCCTGTTCAGCCTGCGCCTGCCCAAGCAGGCCGCTTACCTGCACCACGATCTGTAAAGGACGAGTTATGACACTGCGCACGAGCAACCAACTGTTCGACGCCTACTTCACCGCCGACAGCATGGCCGAGGTGTTCTGCGACAGGGGACGTTTGCAGGGCATGCTGGATTTTGAGGCCGGGCTGGCCCGGGCGCAGGCGCGGGTGGGGTTGATCCCGCAGGCCGCTGTCGCGCCGATTGCCCAGGCGTGCCTGGCCTCGCTGTACGACGTGGATGCCCTGGGCGCCGCGATTGCCACGGCGGGCAATTCAGCGATTCCGATGGTGAAGGCGCTGGGCAAGTTGATCGCCAGTGAAGATGCCGGGGCCGAGCGCTATGTGCACCTGGGCGCCACCAGCCAGGACGTGATGGACACTGGTTTGGTGCTGCAACTGCGGCGCGCGCTGGGGTTGATCGAAACCGACCTGGCCCGTTTGGGTGACGTGCTGGCCGCCCAGGCCCAGCGTTACGCCGAGGTGCCAATGGCCGGGCGCACCTGGTTGCAGCACGCGACGCCCGTCACCCTGGGTATGAAAATCGCCGGTTGGCTGGGCGCGGTGACGCGCAGCCGGCAACGTCTCGCCGAACTCAAGCCGCGCCTGCTGGTGCTGCAGTTCGGCGGCGCCTCCGGGACCCTGGCGGCGCTCGGTGAACAGGCCATGCCGGTGGCCGAAGCCCTGGCGGCGGAGTTGCAGTTGGGCCTGCCCGAACAGCCCTGGCATACCCAGCGTGATCGCCTGGTGGAGTTCGCCGGCGTGCTGGGCCTGATTGCCGGCAGCCTCGGCAAACTGGGGCGGGACATCAGCCTGCTGATGCAAACCGAAGCGGCAGAAGTGTTTGAACCGTCGGCGCCGGGCAAGGGCGGTTCATCCACCATGCCGCACAAGCGCAACCCGGTCGGCGCCGCCGTACTGATCAGCACGGCGACCCGCGTGCCTGGCCTGGTGTCGACGATGTTCAGCGCCATGCCTCAGGAACACGAACGCAGCCTGGGCCTGTGGCATGCCGAATGGGAAACCCTGCCGGATATTTGCCGCCTGGTCTCGGGCGCGTTGCAACAGGCGCTGCTGGTGAGCGAAGGGTTGGAAGTCGACCCCGAGCGCATGCAGCATAACCTCGACCTGACCCAGGGCCTGGTGCTGGCCGAAGCGGTGAGTATCGTGCTCGCCCAGCGCCTGGGCCGTGAAACCGCGCACCACCTGCTGGAGCAATGCTGCAAGCGTGCCGTCGCAGCGGGGCGTCACCTGCGCGCCGTGCTGGCGGATGAAGCGCAGATCACCGCCGAACTCTCGGCGGCCGAACTGGACCGCCTGCTCGACCCCGCCCACTACCTGGGCCAGGCGCGCACCTGGGTCACGCGCGCGGTCACCGAACATTTTGCACTGACTGCCTGAGGAGGCCACTGTGGCATTTGTACAACTCGCCGAGGGCGAACTGCATTACCAACTCGATGGACCCGTCGATGCACCGGTGTTGGTGCTGTCCAACTCCCTGGGCACCGACCTGCATATGTGGGATCTGCAGGTCCCGGCCTTTACCGAGCATTTTCGCGTGCTGCGTTTCGATACCCGCGGTCATGGCAAATCCCTGGTGACCGAGGGGCCGTACAGCATCGAGCAGTTGGGCCACGACGTGATTGCGCTGCTGGATGCGCTGGATATTCAACGCGCGCACTTTTGCGGCCTGTCCATGGGCGGCCTGATCGGCCAATGGCTGGGGATCAACGCCGGCGAGCGTCTGCGGCGCCTGGTGGTGTGCAACACCGCCGCCAAGATCGGCACGCCGGACATCTGGAACCCGCGCATCGAAACGGTACTGCGCGACGGCGCGGCGGCGATGGTTGCGCTGCGCGATGCATCGATTGCACGCTGGTTCACCGCCGATTTCGCCGCGGCCAATCCGCACCAGGCCACGCGGATCACCGACATGCTCGCGGCCACCTCGCCGCAAGGCTATGCGGCCAATTGCGCGGCCGTGCGCGATGCGGATTTTCGCGAGCAGCTGTCTGCAATCAAGGTGCCGACCCTGGTGATTGCCGGCACTGAAGACGCCGTCACACCGCCTGCCGGTGGCCACTTTATCCAGCAGCGTGTGCAGGGCGCCGAGTATGCCGAGTTCCCTGCGGCCCACCTGTCGAATGTCCAGGCCGGTGCTGCGTTCAGCGATCGGGTGATTGAATTTCTGCTGGCCCGTTAAGGAGCTTTTTGTGGACGAGAAACAACGTTATGCCGAAGGCCTGCAAGTCCGTCGCGAGGTGTTGGGCGATGCCCATGTCGACCGCAGCCTCAATGCCCTGACCGAGTTCAACAGCGAATTCCAGGAAATGATCACCCGCCACGCCTGGGGTGACATCTGGACCCGCCCGGGCCTGCCTCGGCACACCCGCAGCCTGATCACCATCGCGATGCTGATCGGTATGAACCGCGCCGAAGAACTCAAGCTGCACCTGCGCGCCGCGGCCAGCAATGGCGTGACCCGCGCCGAGATCAAGGAAGTGCTGATGCAGAGCTCGATCTATTGCGGGATTCCGGCGGCGAATGCCACGTTCCACCTGGCGGAGTCGGTGTGGGATGAGTTGGGAGTGGAGTCCCGCCAGGACTGAAATACGCTAGAAAATGTGGAAGGGGGCAAGCCCCCTCCCACATGTTTGCTCTTCACAAGGGCTGTAGATCTCAGTGGGAATCGGCGTCCCACACCCAGTTCCACACACCCGGCAGATGCACTTGCTCGTTCACATCCTTCACCGTCCGCGCCAGCGCCGCGCGTTCCAGCGCGGCGTGGTCGGTGTAGAACGGCTCGGTCGCCGTCTTCATGCCGTTGATGCGGGCGCTGTCCATCAGGATCTGCAGGTATTCCTGCATGTGCCGCGCGGTGTAGCGGTTGATGTCGTGGAAGGTCACCACCACCGGTATCACGCCGTCCACTGTCGGCAACTCACCCAACGCAATATGCTCGCGCACCACCGACAGTTGTCGATACAGATTGGCGCGCCGGCGCGGGCTTGCGTTGAACCCCCAGATCTTGCCGTCGTTGGCGCTCAAATCGGTCAACAGGACGTGCATGCCATGGCGCTGATAGGCGGCGAAGGTGCGGCGGTCGTAGTTCCAGAACGGCGGGCGCACCAGGGTCGGTGGCGCACCGGTGATCGCCGCAATGTCGGCGGCGCCCTGGGTGAGGGTGCGCTCAAGCTCGGCGTCGTTCAGCCAGCGGTGGTTGGTATGAAACGCGGTGGCGGTGTGGAAGGCCAGCACATGCCCGCCCGCGTATTCGCGCTCCATGGTCTTGCGGCCGCGTGAACTGCCGCCGGAGCGAGTCGCTTCGGTCTGCAAAAAGAACACCGCCTTGATCCCCGGCAACACCGGGTTGTTGGCCAGGTCGGCGACCACCGAGCGGGTCGGGTTGTTGTAGCCCGACGCGCTGGGCCCGTCATCGAAGGTCAGCAGAAAGCGGATCGGCGCCTGGGCTTGCAAGCGTTGTTCGGTCTGCGGCGTCAATGCGACAGGCGCACCGATACAGCCACTGAGGCTCACGGCCAGGGCCAGCACGGCGGATGCGAGGGCAAAGGATTTCATGGTGGGTGCGGGCTCGAATAAGAGGCCGCCGCCGGGAGAGCCAGCGGCGGCAGGCGCGCACGATACCGCAAGTGTCGCGCCGGTTTATAGCAGACTGAGCGGGTAACTGACGATCAACCGGTTTTCGTCGAACTCGTTGTTGCTGTAGTCACGCCGCATGCTGGAATTGCGCCAGCGCATGGTGAGGTTTTTCAGGCTGCCGCTTTGCACGGTGTAGCCCAATTCGCTTTCGCGACCCCACTCCTTGCCGTCGGTGATGGTGCCGGTGTGTACGTTGCTGCCGCTGATATAACGGTTCATCAAGGTCAGGCCCGGCACGCCAAGGGCGGCGAAGTTGTAGTCATGGCGCAACTGCCAGGATTTCTCCTGGGCATTGTCGTAGCTTGAGTTGTAGCTGTCGTTGGCCAGGGTGCCGCCGCTGGTGCCGTTGACACGCATCCAGGCACTGTTGCCGGTGAGTTTTTGCAGGCCCACGTAGAAGGTGTTGCCGCCGTATCTGGCCGAGAACAGGCCGGACCAGGTCTTGTTGTCCAGGTCGCCGGCGCGGGCGCTGCCGTCGTCCTTGCCATAGAAGAACCCGAGGTTGGCGCCCAGGGTCCAGTCGCCCAGAGGCTGGCTGTGGACCAGGTTGATGAACTGCTGACTGTAGATGTCCTTGAGCTGGGCATTCCACAGGCCAACCTGGGTGCGTTTGTCGTTGAAGGCGTATTCGCCGCCCTGGAAGTTGAAGCGGTCTGAGGTGAACGCGGGTTTACCGGTCATCGACAGGTCGTTCATGCTGCTGTCATCGCGCGGGCTGTTGGCGCGGAACTGGCCGCCATAGAGGGTCAGGCCGTCGATTTCCCTGGAGGTGATCTGCCCGCCGCGCAGGGTTTGCGGCAGGGAACGGCCATCGTCGGAACGCAGGATCGGCAGCACCGGCATCCACTCGCCGACCTTGACTTCGGTCTTCGAAATACGCGCCTTGAACGCCACACCGAGACGGCCGAATTCATCCGCCGGACGGCCGTCATGGTCCAACGGCAGCAACTGGGTGCCACCGGTGCCACGCCCGCCGTCGAGCTTGAGCGAGTACAGACCCAAAACGTCCACACCAAAACCTACCGTGCCCTGGGTAAAGCCGGATTTGGCGTCGAGGATGAAACTCTGCGTCCACTCCTGCGCGCCGCCCTGGGTTTTGGTCGGGTTGGTGAAGTTGCGGTTGATGTAAAAGTTGCGCAGGTTGAGGTTGGCGCTGGCATCTTCGAGAAAGCCGTGCTCTTCGGCGAAGACCGGCAAGGCAGCACTGGCGACAGCGGCAGCCAGCAACAGCTGGCGAGGATGGAATGTGCTCATGGCGTCTGACCTGTTGTTATTGAGGTTATGCAGGTGGCGGCCATGGTGCTTGGCGGTGCGGGGGCGAAGAAAGTGGGGGAGAGCGGGTTGTGGGCGATGATCGAACGCAAGTTGCCGGGCTGGCGCCCGGCATTGCGCTATCGCTTGGGCAGGTCGAAGTGGGTCCAGGGCACGACGGGCAAATAGTGCTGGGCGGCCACGATCACCGCTACCATCACCACCAGGAACACGGCTTGCCATGGGCTCCAGAATGCCCAATGCAGGCCATTGAGCCAGGGGTAGCCTTCGCTGAACTTCTGGCTCATCTGGCCGATGCGCTTTTTGTGCAGCAGGTTGATCAGGATCATGCCGGCATAGGTGACCATGCCCAACACCCCCAGCATCAACCCGCAGGCCACCAGCATGATTGCCTGCGGTACGCCGTGGCGAATCACCAGCCAATATTGGTTGGGGTTCAGGCGCTTGGGGATCAGGTACTGGCTCAGCCACAGGTCCTGAACCCGGTAGACGGAGCTCATCCCGGCCCACATTTGAGTGACGCGAAAGCCGATCCCGGCCGGCACGAACGCCAGCAGCAGGAAGATGATCACCGCCGTCAGGTTCAGTGATTTCGTCTCTGTGTGGGCAATGCTCAGGCCGATGCCCAGTGCGAACACCGCCCACAACCGGATAAATACCTGGGTGTAGATCGGCCGCGGCACGAATTTGCGCCAGAAGAACAGGTCGGTGTGGGGCAGGCGTTCGGCCAGTTGCGGGTAGCGCCAGGTCAACACCTGCGCCAGGTGCTGGCAGGCGTTCCACTCGTTTTCGCCAAAGGTGTCGATGATGCGTTTTTGCTGCGTGGCCGACAGCGGGGTCAGCAACAGGCGCGCGGCCAACGCATCGGCAGCGTTGCGTCGCAAGTCCTGGGCCTTTTCTTGCAGGTTGGCGTAGAAGCTTTCCTGCTCGCAGCGCGACACCAGTTCACGCCACATCCACGCCGGTTCCGGGTACACGCCTTTCTGGTCGTCCCAGCCGAAGGCCTGGCACACACGTTCGAACAGCGGGACGCTCCATTGGGTGTTATGCAGCAGATGCAGGAGGATGCGTTGCCACTGCTGTTGCAGGTCGAACACCCGCAGCCACGACTGGTTGTTGCAGTGAGTGAGCTGGGTGATGAACTCGCGCTCGGCCTTTTGCTCCAGCAGTTCCTGCAGGGCGCGGCGGTAGTCTTGCAACAGTTCGCCGGTCAGCGCTTCATGCTGCCAGGGGGTCATGGCCACCTGTTGCCATGGGGTCAGCCAGTCCAGATGCTGCGCCGCCCACCCGGCGATTGCACTGCGCTCACCCGGCACGTCGAAACAATGGCGCAGCAGACCCGCCTGGAACGCGTCGGCGCAGCCCTGTTGCCGCGCTTGGGCCCAGCGCTCATCGAGGTTGCCGATGGTGAGTCCACTGAGCAAGGCCTGCGCCGGGTTGGGCGCGGGCGCGTCGAAGGGCGCCGGACTCACGGGGCGCACGTCCATCCGTTCGGCCAGGTCGCCGAGGTTGTCGTGGGCCTGTTCGACCCGCGGCGCCTCGACGCTTTGCTCTGCCTCGTCGTCGGCTCGCCAGCGCGCCTCGTTCAAGGCTTGCTCGTAGGCTTCGCGCAGGCGTTGGAAGCCTGCGGCGTCGTCGTCCGGGCGGCAGCTTTTGAGCAACCGCGCATAGGTGCGCTTGATGGTGCGCTCGTCGGCATCTTCCGGCAGTTGCAATACGGCCCAACACTCCATGTGCTTTTCCCTCAGCGCCAGAACCCGTTGTCGAGCTGCTCAAGTTGACGGGTCAGTTCGCTGCGTGCCTCACGGATGCGGCGTTCGTCCTGGGTATCGAGCACCTGCTGGAATTGCGCGGCCCAGTGGCCGAGCTGCTCGCGCAGATCGCCGAGGCTTTCCTGGTAGAGCCGTTCAAGGCGCGCGGTGAGCACGGTGTTGACCTGTTGGTCGCGCGGGTGAACCTTCAACTGCGCCAGGGCTTGCAGGCGTTGCTGGATTTCCTGCGGGTTCAGCACGCCGGGGTTGTTCTCGATCACCAACGAATGTTGCTCGCCGGTCAGCGGGATATTCACCTGGGCTTCCAGCAGGCCGTTGTTGTCATAGGTGAAACGTACATCCAGCGCGACTTCACCGGCCTTGCGCTTGGGCACCGGAATCTCCAGCTGGCCCAGCTCGATGTTGTCTTTGACCAGGCGACTTTCGCCCTGGTAGATCTTCAGCAGGACGCGGGTCTGGTCATCGTGCAGGGTAAACACGCTTTTGACCCGACTCACCGGCACGCTGCTGTTGCGTTCGATCAACGGCAGGTAATGGCCGCTTTCGATATGGCCGCCGTACTGGTTCGAGGTTTCGATGCCCAGGGTGTAGGGGCACACATCGGTCAGCACCACTTCTTCAAGCGCAGCGGAACGCGCCTTGAGCGCCGCCTGGATCGCCGCGCCGTGGGCGACCACCTGGTCGGGGTCAAGGCTGATGGACGGGAAGCGCCCGAACAGTCCGGCGGCGAGTTTGCGCACCAGCGGCATGCGCGTGGTGCCGCCCACCAGCAGGATTTCATCGAGGTCGCCGACGCGAATCCGTGCATCGCGCAAGGCGCGTTCAATGGGCGCGCGCAGGCGTTCGAGCAGCGGCGTGTAGAGTTTGGCCAGTTCCTGTTGGGTGATTGTCTTGACCCATTGCTGGCCGTCGACGCGCAGGGTGAAGTCGGCGCTGTCGTCCTGGCC
Source organism: Pseudomonas lactucae (assembly GCF_036688725.1). Lineage (NCBI taxonomy): Bacteria > Pseudomonadati > Pseudomonadota > Gammaproteobacteria > Pseudomonadales > Pseudomonadaceae > Pseudomonas > Pseudomonas lactucae. The sequence continues at coordinate 181,544 of NZ_JAQQPT010000012.1, forward strand.
CAGGGCTTTGCGCACGCGCTCGGCCTCGCGGCGCAGGGCTTGCAGCACGCTGCTGGTGGGTGGGAAACCCGCGGCGGTGCGCTGGCTGTCGACGAAGTGTTCCAGCAACAGGGTGTCGAAGTCTTCGCCCCCGAGGAAGTTGTCACCGGCGCTGGCGCGCACTTCCATCACACCGTCGAACAGTTCGATGATCGACACGTCAAAGGTGCCGCCGCCGAGGTCGAACACCAGGAACGAGGTCTCCTTGTCGCGCTGATGCAGACCGTAGGCGAGGGCGGCGGCGGTGGGTTCGTTGATCAGTTTTTCGACGTTGAGCCCGGCCAGCTCACCGGCGATGCGCGTGGCCTTGCGCTGGCCGTCGCTGAAGTAGGCGGGCACGCTGATCACGGCTTCGGTGACGGTATGGCCGTAGGTGCGTTCGATGTCTTCCTTGAGGCTTTTGAGCACCAGCGCCGAGAGTTCTTCGGGGCGGAACGAACGATCGCCCAGGCGCACTTCGGTGGCGCTGCCCATGTAGCGTTTGAACAGCGATGTGGTCAGGTGCGGGTGGGTATGCAGACGCTCTTTGGCAGCCTGGCCGACCAGCACGCGACCCTGATCATCCAGCCCTACCACGCTTGGCGTGAGCAACTGGCCCAGGGCATTGGGCACCAGTTCGGCGGCATCGCCACGCCAGACGGCCGCGAGGCTGTTGGTGGTCCCCAGGTCGATTCCTACGATCATTACGACAAGCTCCCTCTGTGGTCTGTAAGAATCTGTGACCAATTTTACCCCGAAAAGTTAAGGGGAAAGCAAGGCGCTTAATTCGTCAGGTTCAGGTGTTCCGGCGTGGGTGTCTACTGTCAGGGTTGACAGTAGATGGCCGGAGTTACGGGGGGTAGTGTCGAGATGGCAGCAGTCTATTGATGCGTGTAACGGAGACTCACTCATGAGCTTTGGATCGGAGATGGGGATGCACTTGACACCCCGGAATATATTTAGCGCGGATTTGAACAATGGAGATGGAAAGAGAATTTCCGTCGAGTTCGACAAGGTTGAGCTGATCTATAAGGAGAATTCAGAATTTTCGATAAAGTTAGGTTTCAAGGATAACCCTAGTTCGAAAAATGAACTGACTCTGCGGGCAACAACGTTGAGAGCAGGCCAGACCTATCCGATTGGACCACAAGATCCAGGCATCAAGGCCGCTTTTGCCTTGGAAGAATACATCGGATACTTTCCCGCGGACTATACAGGCGCCTTGACGGTTGAGCGCCTTGACTGCAGAGGCGGCCAGATAGATATACGCCTGCACTTTTCAATCTACTTTGAGTCGCGTGACATGGGAACGATAGACGTTGTTTGCCATGTCCTTGAGTTTACATCCTTGCTGACGGACAAAGGCGCAGCAGAAGGCCTGTTCGTCTATACACCTCGCGCTGTCGATGAGGATGTCCCCAGTATTTGCTGGATCAGGGTAACGGGTGATGACCATGTTGAAGATCTTAATCTCAGTAAGATTAACTTTTTGCTCTTCCCGGACGATACTTATTCTATAAAGTGCACGCCGCCTGATGACAGTGACCGAGCGACTCTCACGTTTCGAGGGGGCGGGTTGAAATCTGATACCAACTATCCGATCACAGGGCCTGATGGGGAGCCTGGTAGTGTCGAGGTTTACTTTTACTTGAACCCTGAGTTCGAGCGCGTTTCAGATCCCAAGGGTACGTTGCGGGTCAGGTATGCCGGGGATTCAAATGAGGGGTTTTGGTTTAACGGCTCCTTTAATTTCTCACTCATTGTCTACGACCCGCAAGGGAACCCAATCAATTATGAAATTGCGGGCTATACCTTCCAGGCTCAAGCGAGTCACGTTGGCATGAAACCTTAGCCTGAGCCTGTGCTTTTCAAGTGGGGCCTTTTAGCCGGTCAACCTGTTGCAGCCGGACGTTGTGAATAAATGGCGATGCATAAAAAAACCGCTTCCTGGCCTGGAAGCGGTTTTTTGTTTACAGCGCTGCTATCAGAACAACTTCAGCTCTGGCGCCTGCTCTTTCTGTGGCTCGTTCCGTGCGGTCTGCTCGTTCCAGCCGCCGCCGAGGGCCTTGTACAGGTTGACCTCGGCGGTCAGCTGCGCCAGGCGGTCGGTGATCAGCGATTGCTGGGCACTGAACAGTTGGCGCTGGGCGTCGAGGAAGGTCAGGTTGCTGTCGACCCCGATGCGGTAGCGGCGCTCGGCCAGGCGGTAGTAATCCTGGTTGGCCGCGACGAAGCCACGCTGGGCATCCAGTTGCTGCTTGTAGGTCTCACGCGCGGCGAGGCCGTCGGAAACTTCCTGGAAGCCGGTCTGGATAGCCTTCTCGTAGTTGGCCACGTTGATCTCTTTCTGGATCTTCGAGTAGTCCAGGCTGGCGCGCAGGCTACCGGCGTTGAAGATCGGGATGTTGATCTGCGGCGCGAACGACCAGGTGCCCGAGCCGCCCTTGAACAGGCCGCCCAGTGTCGGGCTGGCGGTGCCGGCGCTGGCCGTCAGGCTGATGCTCGGGAAGAACGCGGCACGGGCCGCGCCGATGTTGGCGTTGGCCGCCTTGAGGTTGTACTCGGCCTGCACGATGTCGGGGCGACGTTGCAACAGGTCCGACGGCAACCCGGCCGGCACTTCACTGAGCAGGTCATCCGACAGCGGCTTGCTGGCGATATTGGCCGGCAGGCCAGTGCCCAGCAGCAGGGTCAGGCTGTTTTCGTCCTGGGCCACCTGACGGGTATAGCGCGCCAGGGCGACCCGGGCGTTTTCCACCGAGGTACGCGCCTGGCTCAGGTCGAGGGCCGAGGCCACGCCGACTTCGTTGCTGCGCGAGGTCAGCTTGAAGCTCTGTTCGTAAGCGCCCAGGGTGTCCTGGGTGAGCTTGAGCAGTTCCTTGTCCGCCTGCCAGGTCAGATAGGCGTTGGCCACACTGGCTACCAGGCTGATCTGGGTGCTGCGCCGCGCTTCTTCAGTGGCGAAGTACTTTTGCAGTGCTTCTTCACTCAGGCTGCGCACGCGGCCGAACAGGTCCAGCTCGTAGGAACTGATCCCCAGGCCCGCCGAGTACTGGCTGGCGATGGTCGCCTGACCGGACTGCGACAGCTTGGCCGGCGTACGCGAACGACTGCCGTTGCCCGTGGCCGAGACGGCCGGGAACAGGTCGGCGCGCTGGATCTGGTACTGCGCGGCATACGCGTCGATGTTGAGGGCCGCGACACGCAGGTCGCGGTTGTTCACCAGCGCGGTCTGGATCAGCTGTTGCAGTGCGGGGTCATGGAAAAACTGCTTCCAGCCCTGCTCGGTGGCGGTCTGGTTCGGCGCCTGGGCCGACGAATACGCCGGGCCTTGCGGGAACTGCGCCGCCACCGGCGCTTCGGGGCGCTGATAGTCAGGTATCAGCGAGCAGCCACTGAGCACGAATGCCGTGACGGCTAAGGAAAGTAGCGACTTGCTCATTGGCCAGCCTCTTTAGGAGTGTGCTTGGGTTCAGTCTGTTTACGCTCGCCTGCGGCGGACACGGTTGCAAAGAACAGTGGCACCCAGAAGATTGCCAGGACAGTGGCCGTGATCATACCGCCAATCACGCCGGTACCGATGGCGTGCTGGCTGCCGGAACCGGCGCCCGAGGAGATCGCCAGCGGCAGTACGCCGAGCACGAACGCCATGGAGGTCATGATGATCGGGCGCAGACGCATGCGGGATGCTTCGATGGCCGACTCGACGATGCCTTTGCCTTGTTCATGCAGTTCTTTGGCGAACTCGACGATCAGGATGGCGTTTTTCGCCGCCAGGCCCACCGTCACCAACAAGCCCACCTGGAAGAACACGTCGTTGGACAGGCCGCGCAGGCTGGTGGCGATCAACGCACCCACCACACCCAACGGCACTACCAGTACCACCGCGATCGGGATCGACCAGCTTTCGTACAGCGCCGCGAGACACAGGAACACCACCAGCAGCGACAGGGCATACAGCGCAGGCGCCTGGGAGCCGGACAGACGTTCCTCGTACGACAGACCCGTCCAGGCATAGCCCACGCCCGCCGGCAATTGCTTGGCGATGCGTTCGACTTCGGCCATGGCATCACCGGTACTGTAGCCCGGTGCCGGGGTACCGAGGATTTCCATCGCCGCAACACCGTTGTAGCGCGAGAGCTTGGGCGAACCGTAGATCCACTTGCCCGAAGAAATGGCCGACAGGGGCACCATCTTCCCGGAGTCGCTGCGTACGAACCACTTGTTCAGGTCTTCCGGGGACATCCGGCTGGCGGCGTCGCCCTGCACGTACACTTTCTTCACACGGCCACGGTCGATGAAGTCGTTGACGTAGCTGCCACCCAGGGCAATCGCCAGGGTCTGGTTGATGCTCGACAGCGTAATGCCTTGGGCACTGGCCTTCTCGTCGTCGACGGTGAGTTCGTACTGCGGCTCATCGTTCACGCCGTTGGGGCGCACACCGGCCAGGATCTTGCTCTGGGCGGCCATGCCGAGGAACTGGTTGCGCGCTTGCATCAGTTTTTCGTGGCCGACACCGCCCTGGTCCTGCAGGAACACGTCGAAGCCGGTGGCGTTACCCAATTCCAGAACCGAAGGCGGCACGATGGCAAAGACCATGGCGTCCTTGAAGGCCCCGAAGAAGTAACCCTGGGCACGCTTGGCCACTTCGAATACCGACTGCGAAGCGTCGCGCTCATCCCATGGCTTGAGCATCACGAACGCAAGGCCCGAGCTCTGGCCGCGACCGGCGAAGTTGAAGCCGTTGACGGTAAACACCGATTTCACGGCCTTGCCCTCTCCGGGTTCGCCTTCCTTGTCGTTGAGCAGGAAAGCACGCATGTCGTCGATGACTTTTTGCGTACGTTCAGCCGAAGAACCGACCGGGGTCTGTACCTGGGCGAAGATCACACCCTGGTCTTCCTCGGGCAGGAACGCGCTTGGAATGCGGGTGAACAGCCAGATCATGCCGACAAAGATGATCAGGTACACAAAGAACGCCGGGTACTTGTGCTTGATCATGTTGCCCACGCCGCGCTCGTAGCTGATAACGCCACGGTCGAAGGTGCGGTTGAACCAGCCGAAGAAACCACGCTTGGGTTGGCCGTGCTTCTCAGGGTCGATCGGCTTGAGCATGGTGGCGCACAAGGCCGGGGTGAAGATCAGGGCAACCAGTACCGACAGCGCCATGGCCGAAACGATGGTGATGGAGAACTGTTTGTAGATCACACCGGTGGAACCACCGAAGAACGCCATCGGCAGCAATACCGCCGACAGTACCAGCGCAATACCCACCAGGGCGCCCTGGATCTGGCCCATGGACTTGACCGTGGCTTCTTTGGGCGACAGGTGCTCCTCGGCCATCACCCGCTCGACGTTTTCCACCACCACGATGGCATCGTCCACCAGCAAGCCGATGGCCAGGATCATGCCGAACATGGTCAGGGTGTTGATGGTGAAACCGAACGCTGCCAGGATCCCGAAGGTACCCAGCAATACCACCGGTACCGTCATGGTGGTGATGATGGTGGCGCGGAAGTTCTGCAGGAACAGGAACATCACCAGGAACACCAGCACGATCGCTTCGACCAGGGTGTGTACCACGCCGGAGATCGATTCGGTCACCACCGGTGTGGTGTCATACGGCACCACGGCTTTCATGCCTGGCGGGAAGAACGGCTCCAGGGACGCCACGGTGGCCCGGATGGCCTTGGCGGTGTCCAGGGCGTTGGCGCCCGAGGCCAGTTTGATCGCCATGCCCGAAGCCGGCTTGCCGTTGAACTGCGCACTGATGCTGTAGTTCTGGCCGCCCAGTTCGATACGCGAGATGTCACGCAGGCGAACCTGCGAGCCATCGGCGTTGACCTTCATCAGGATCTTGCCGAACTCTTCTGCGGTTTGCAGGCGAGTCTTGCCGATGATGGTTGCGTTCAACTGGGTGCCGGGCAGGGCGGGCAGGCCACCCAATTGGCCGGTGGCCACCTGCACGTTCTGCGCGGAAATGGCGGTGCTGACGTCGACCGGTGTCAACTGGTAGTTGTTCAGCTTGGCCGGGTCCAGCCAGATACGCATGGCGTACTGCGAACCGAATACCTGAAAGTCACCGACACCCGCTGTACGGGAAATCGGGTCCTGGATGTTGGACACGATGTAGTTGGACAGGTCGTCCTTGGTCATGCTGCCGTCTTCCGACACCAGACCGATCACCATCAGGAAGTTCTTCACCGACTTGGTCACGCGGATACCCTGCTGCTGCACTTCTTGAGGCAGCAGTGGGGTCGCCAGGTTCAGCTTGTTCTGCACCTGGACCTGGGCGATGTCCGGGTTGGTACCCTGGTTGAACGTCGCGGTGATGGTCATGCTGCCGTCGGAGTTACTGTCCGAGGCGACATAACGCAGGTTGTCGATACCGTTGAGCTGTTGCTCGATGACCTGCACCACGGTGTCCTGCACGGTTTGTGCGGACGCGCCTGGGTAGGTCACCTGGATATCAATAGCGGTCGGCGCGATGGCCGGGTACTGGTTGATGGGCAACTTCAGGATCGACAGTGTCCCGACCAGCATGATCACCAGGGCAATTACCCAGGCGAAAATGGGACGGTCGATAAAAAATTTCGACATGGGTTATTCCCCTTTGCCAGCAGCGGCAGCAGGAGCGGAACCGGCGGGCTTGGCGTTGTCAGCGTCCTTGACCTTGACTTCGATGCCCGGCTTGATGAACTGCAGGCCTTCGGTGATCACACGGTCGCCGGCATCCAGGCCTTTTTCCACCAGCCAGTAGGCGCCGTCGGTGCGGTTGGCCACCAGGGTGCGTTGCTCGACCTTGTTGTCCTTGGTCACCACCAGCGCCGTCGGAATGCCCTTGATGTCGCGGGTCACGCCTTGCTGCGGTGCCAGGATGGCCTTGCTGTTCACACCGGCTTGCAACTGGGCGTGTACGAACATGCCCGGCAACAGGTTGTGGTCAGGGTTGGGGAACACGGCGCGCAGGGTCACCGAACCGGTGGTTTGGTCGACCGACACTTCGGAGAACTCCAGCTTGCCTTCCTGGCCGTAGTCGCTGCCATCTTCCAGGGTCAGCTTGACCTTGGCGGCATTGGCGCCGGCTTTTTCCAGCTGGCCGCTTTCCAGGTCGCGGCGCAGTTTGAGCATTTCAGCGGACGACTGCGTCACATCGACGTAGATCGGGTCCAGTTGCTGGATCACCGCCATGGCATCGGCCTGGCCATTGCTGACCAGCGCGCCTTCGGTCACCGAAGAACGGCCGATACGCCCGGAGATCGGCGCGAACACTTTGGTGTAACGCACGTTGATCTGGGCCGTTTGAACGTTTGCTTCGGCGGTCATGCGGTTGGCGACGGCGGTGTCGTATTCCTGGCGGCTGACGGCTTGTTCATCGACCAACTGCTTGTAGCGGTCGGTGATGGACTTGGTCTGGGTCAGGGTGGCTTGTGCGCTTTTCAGGGTCGCGTCGTACACCGACGGGTCGATCTGATAAAGCTGCTGGCCTTCCTTCACGTCCGCGCCTTCTTTGAACAGGCGCTTGAGAATGATGCCATTGACCTGTGGGCGAACTTCCGCGATGCGGTAGGCGGTGGTGCGGCCTGGCAGCTCGGATGTCAGGGTATAGGCTTGCGGTTGAATGGTGACCACGCCGACCTGAGGGATTTGAGCGGGCGGAGCCGCTTCTTCCTTTTTACATCCGCTGAGCAGCGATGCCAGGGCGACGGCAGTGACCAGAGCGGTAACAGCTGGCTTAAGTTGCATGAAGATCCTCGGGTCAGGCGCGCAGGGTGCGCACAAGAAGTGTGGAAGGGTAAAAAACAAACGGCGAGTAGATAAGTAGCTTGCTACGCAATATACTTACGTTCATGGTTGTTTGTAAACTCTTGACAGGTTTCGCGCAATGTTGACAAAGCAACGTTCGAAACCTCGATTTCATTACGTTCGGCACCCATGACGGTGTTCGCCCCACAAAATTCTCTGATGATCGTTAACGTCTATTAACGCTGCGTTAACGATAGTCTCAAGTGTCCTGATTGAGGTTGTACTGCCATGGTTCGTCGCACCAAAGAGGAAGCTCAGGAAACGCGCAGCCAAATTCTCGATGCCGCCGAGCACGCTTTTTACGAGCGCGGCGTTGCGCGGACTACGTTGGCGGATATCGCCGCGTTGGCCGGTGTGACGCGGGGCGCCATCTACTGGCACTTCAGCAATAAATCCGATCTGCTGCAGGCGCTGCTCGATACCTTGCATGAGCCGCTGGATGAGTTGGCCAGGGCCAGCGAAAGCGAGGATGAGCTCGACCCGCTGGGCTGCATGCGCAAGCTGCTGATTCATCTGTTTCATCAAGTGGCCCTGGACCCGAAAACCCGGCGCATCAACGAGATTTTGTTTCATAAGTGCGAATTCACCGATGAAATGTGTGACATGCGCCGCCAGCGCCAGACCCACAGCCTGGAATGCAACCTGCGCATCGGCCTGACACTGCGTAACGCGGTCCATCGCGGACAGCTTCCGGAAAATCTCGACACTACCCGCGCCGCCGTGTGCATTCATGCCTACATCAACGGGCTGATCGGTCAATGGTTGCTGGTACCCGACAGCTTCCAGTTGCACCAGGAAGCCGAACGCTGGGTGGACGCGGGGCTCGATATGCTGCGCTTGAGCCCCAGCCTGCGCAATTGAGACAAAATGCGTAATTGCATCAGGTTGTGTCAACAGTAAAGCCCAAGGACAGTCAATCGTCCTTCTGCCTGATAGGTGGGGTGACTTTATATACGGGCTGGCGGGCGGTTGATAGGTAGCCGCCTAAGTATTTTGTAGGGATTTTGTTGCGGTTCTGTGAAGCGATGTTACCAAACGGATACATGCGGTCAAAACGTGGGAGGGGCGGTGCCCCTCCCACATTTGGTTTGCGTTTCAGGTGATTACAGCGTCGGATAATCGATGTAACCCACCGCGCCCTTGCCGTAGAAGGTTTCCGGATGCGCTTCGTTCAGCGGCGCATCGGCCTTCAAGCGCGCCGGCAAGTCCGGGTTGGCAATGAACGGTACGCCAAACGCCACTGCGTCCGCCTTGCCCTCTTCCAGCCACGCGTTGGCGCTGTCCTTGGTGAAGCGCTCGTTGGCGATGTACACGCCGCCGAAGGCTTTCTTCAGTTGTGGACCGAGGCTGTCGGCGCCTTCTTTCTCGCGCGAGCAGATAAACGCGATGCCGCGCTTGCCCAGTTCGCTGGCGACGTAGGTGAAGGTTTCCGCCAGGTTGTCATCACCCATGTCATGGGCATCCGCACGCGGTGCCAGGTGCACACCCACACGGCCGGCGCCCCAGACTTCGATGGCGGCATCGGTCACTTCCAGCAGCAGGCGCGCGCGGTTTTCCAGGGAGCCACCGTAGTTGTCGGTGCGCTGGTTGGTGCTGCTTTGCAGGAACTGGTCGAGCAGGTAGCCGTTGGCACCGTGGATTTCCACGCCGTCAAAGCCGGCCGCCTTGGCGTTTTCGGCACCGGTGCGGTAAGCGTCGACGATGTCGGCGATTTCAGCGGTTTCCAGGGCGCGCGGCGTCGGGTAGTCGGCCAGCGGACGCACCAGGCTGACATGGCCCTTGGCTTGAATCGCGCTCGGCGCCACCGGGGTTTCGCCGTTCAGGTACGACTCATGGGAGATGCGGCCCACGTGCCACAGTTGCAGGAAGATCTTGCCGCCCGCGCCGTGCACGGCCTTGGTCACGTTGGCCCAGCCGCGTACCTGATCGTTGGACCAGATGCCCGGCGTGTCCGGGTAGCCTACGCCCAGCGGCGTCACGGAAGTGGCCTCGCTGAGGATCAGCCCGGCGGAGGCACGCTGCACGTAGTACTCGGCCATCAGCGCGTTGGGCACGCGGCCTTCATCGGCACGGCAGCGGGTCAGCGGCGCCATGATGATGCGGTTCGACAGTTGCAGGTCGCCCAGTGTGATCGGATCGAAAATAGTCGTCATGAGATAACACCCTTCAAGTGAGTTGATCAGTTGGTCGCAGGGGCCAGGTCGGCGTCGCCGCTCTGACGGAAAGTAATCAGGGTCACCAGCAGCGCAAGGATCGCCAGGGCCGCCGCCGCCAAAGGCACGCTGGTCAGGCCGAAACCGTGGGCGATTACGCTGCCGCCGACCCAGGCGCCGAGGGCGTTGCCGATGTTGAAGGCGCCGATGTTCAAGGTGGATACCAGGTTCGGTGCGGCCTTGCCGAAGGTCACCACGTTGATCTGCAGCGCCGGCACGGCGGCAAACGAGGCGGTGGCCCACAGGAACAGGGTGATTTCAGTCGGGATCACCGCGACGCTGGTCCAGCTCAGCGCGGTGGTCACCACGGCCATGCTGATAAACACGCCGATCAGGGTGGCCGCCAGGCGCTTGTCGGCCAGCTTGCCGCCGATGATGTTGCCGACGGTGAGGCCCAGGCCGATCAACAGCAGCGTCCAGGTCACCCCTTTGGGCGACACGCCGGTGACATCGCCGAGCAGCGGCGCAACGTAAGTGAAGAGGGTGAACATGGACGCGGCGAACAGCGCGGTCATGCTCAGCGACAACCAGATACCGGCACCTTTGAGGGCCGCCAGTTCGGCGCGCATATTGAGTTTTTCTTCGTCACGCTTGGCCGGCAGGAAGCGGATCAGGCCGATCAGCGCGACCACACCAATCACTGTCACGGCCCAGAAGGTCGAGCGCCAGCCGGCTTGCTGGCCCAGCGCGGTGCCCAGCGGCACACCGAGCACGTTGGCCAGGGTCAAACCGGTGAACATCAGGGCCACGGCCGAAGCGCGTTTGTTGGCCGGCACCAGGTTGGCGGCGACCACCGAACCGATTCCGAAGAACGCGCCATGGCACAGTGCGGTGACCACACGGGCAACCATCAGCACGTTGTAGTCACTGGCCAGGGCGCAGAGCAGGTTGCCGATAATGAAGATCCCCATCAACGCTACCAGGGCCGCCTTGCGTGGCAACCTGGCGGTGGCCAGAGCCATGAATGGCGCGCCGATGGCGACGCCCAGGGCGTAGCCGGTGACCAGCCAGCCGGCGCCGGGAATCGACACGCCGAGGTCCGCCGCCACATCGGGCAGCAAGCCCATGATGACGAACTCGGTGGTGCCGATGGCGAAGGCGCTCAGGGCCAGGATAAGTAGCGAGAGAGGCATTTTCGTGTCCTTTACAGCGGCGCGCTGATTTCAGCGCTGAGTTCAGTGATAAGCGCCGCGAGGAAGGCTTGGATCACGTCCTCATTGCGCTTGAAAAAATGCCACTGCCCGGCCTTCTGGCTGCTGATAAGTCCCGCCCGTTGCAAGGTCGCCAGGTGGGCCGACACGGTTGACTGGGACAAGCCGCAGCGCTGGTCGATCTGCCCGGCACAGATGCCGTATTCGTGGTTGTGCAGTTGCTCGGGGAACTGCACTTTCGGGTCTTTGAGCCAGGTGAGGATGTCTCGTCGTACTGGGTGCGCCAGGGCTTTTATTATTTCGTCGAGGTCGATGGACATGGCAGTTGCTCGGTGGCTTGAAGCGTTATATCGCGATGAGGCGAACTTTAAATCGCTATATCCCGATATACCAATATGATTTTGATCTGAGTCCAGGCTAAATCGGTATATCGGGTTATAACGATACGTTGGCGGCAGTGCTAGACTGCGCGCCATGAATTATCTCGCACATCTGCACCTGGGCGGCCAACTTCCAGCGCAACTGCTGGGCAGCCTGTATGGCGATTTCGTCAAGGGCCGCCTGCAAGGGCAGTTCAGCCCGCCCATCGAAGCGGCGATCCAGTTGCACCGCGCTATCGATCGCTTTACCGACAGCCACCCGTTGGTGGGCGAGGCGTTGTCGCGCTTCAGCCTGACTCGCCGGCGTTATGCGGGAATTGTCCTCGATGTGTTTTTCGATCACTGCCTGGCGCGGGATTGGGCGCTGTATGCCGACCAGCCGCTGGAGCGCTTTACGGCGCAGGTGTACCGCGTACTGGCGGCCGAACCGCAGCTGCCGGGGCGGCTGGCGCAGATTGCACCGTATATGGCGGCGGACGATTGGCTGGGCTCGTACCGTGAGTTCGCGGTGATGGAGCAGGTGTTGTGGGGGATTTCGCGACGGCTGAGCGACCCCGACGCGCTAGGGTTTGCAATGCGCGAATTGCATGAACTGTACGAACCGTTGAGTGAAGACTTCCGGGTGTTCTACCCCGAGTTGCAGGCATTCGCACAACACCAACTGAATACCGAGATCTAAATGTGGGAGGGGGCTTGCTCCCGCTATCGGGAGCAAGCCCCTCCCATATTTGGAACAGTGTTTAGCTCATGTCAGGCAGCGAAGGCAGGTCGGGCGTCTACCTGCTCAGTCTCCGGCAACGGCCCGAACAACGCCTTCTGCACCGCCTGCTGCGCCTGGAACGCCAGCGCCGCACGTTCCTGCCCGGCGCAGGCAATCGGCTTGAGCACATGGATTTCCACATCGCCCTGATCATTGCCGAACAGGCGCATCAGGTGCGAGAGCAAATCGTCATCGCCAATGAACGGCGCCAACGCATCCACCTGTCCATCGCGCAGGTAACGAATCGCCACCGGTTGCAGCGACACATCCGCATCGATCGCACTGGCCAGCAAGCGACCATGGAAGGTTCGCAGGCTGCGCCCGTCGGTGGTGGTGCCTTCCGGGAACATCAACAGCGGGTGCTGTTGCTCCAGGTGGCGGGTCATCTGCTTGCGGATCAACTGGCTGTCACCGGAACCGCGGCGGATAAACAGGCTGCCGGCCTTGGCCGCCAACCAACCGGCAACCGGCCAGGTACGCACTTCGGCCTTGGACAAAAACGACATCGGCGCCACGGCGCCGAGCAGCGGAATGTCGGTCCAGGACACATGGTTGCTCACCCACAGCATCGGCTGCGTCGGTAGTTCGCCGTGCACCGTCACGCGAAAGGGCAGGGCGTTGGTCAGTCGGGCCATAAAGAACCGCGACCAGCGTTGGCGGCGCACCATCGAGTTGGCCACGCCCAAGCGTTCGAACAGGCCAAACACACTGGCCATGCTCAAGCCCAGCGCCACCACCACCAGCACGCGGGCAATGCGCCCGTACACGCGCAGGCGGCTCATCACATGGCCGCCTTGAAGTGGCGCGCGTAACGCGGGCACAACTCATCGCGCTTGAGCAGGATGAACACGTCGGCGACCTGGAAGTCTTCGTCCCAGCACGGCTCGCCGCAGATCTTCGCGCCCAGGCGCATATAGGCCTTGAGCAGCGGCGGCATCTCGGCGATGACGTTGGACGGCAGGTCCAGCGCCGGCAATGGTTTTTTCGGTTCGGCGCGCAGGTGTTCGTTACACAGGTAGCGTTCGCGCAGGCGCTGCATGATCGCGTGGGCCTGGATGCCGCCGTCGTGCATTGGGATGCTCGCGCAGCCCATCAAGTAGCTGTAACCGCCCTGGTTGAGCACTTCGGCCAACTCGCCCCACAACACCGCGATGGTACCGCCGTTGCGGTAAGCCGGGTCGACGCAGGTGCGACCGATCTCCAGGATCGGCCCTTGCAGGTGCAGCAAACCGTGCAGGCTGAATTCTTCTTCGCTATAGAACCGGCCCAGAGTGCTGGCGGCCTGGTGGTCGAGCAAACGGGTGGTGGCGACCAGCCGGCCGCTGTTCAAATCCCGCACGCCGATGTGGCTGCAGTGAACATCATAGTCATCCATGTCCAGGCCAAGTTCCGCGCCTTTCAGCTTGGCGTTGAACTCGCCGCTGAACACGTTGAACCGCAGGGCCTGTGCTTCCTGCAATGCCTGTGCGCCAACCAGGCGTTCGGCTTGCAGACGGCGTTCATTGCCGGTGTCGCTGATGCGGGCGATCTGAGTCATGGCGAATCTCCGAGTGCCAGCCACTGTTCGGCCGGTCGACTTGTTTGTCCAAACTCAGGCTATGGAGCCCCGGTGTCATCTCCATGAAGTTATGGTGACGCTTGGATGACAGCCTCTTTGTCGCCAATCTGTCATACGTCTGGGCTAGCCTCGCGGGCTTGAATGCCCCCTTGAGTTCGTGTCCATGGTCAGAGGCTTGTTGTGTGTTGCCCTGCTGCTCGTCACCGTTACCGCCCACGCCGACACCTGGCCCGACAAGGACTGGGCCAGGGGCACGCCACTGGCCGGCCCCGCCGTCGACGCCCTCGACACCTACGCTTTCCCTCCACGTGATGACGCCAGCCGCCAAGGCGTCCGCACCGATGCGCTATTGGTGATCCGCGATGGCCAGATCGTTTATGAACGCTACGCCGCGCCCACCACCGTGAGCACGCCGCACCTGACCTGGTCGATCAGCAAAAGCCTGATGGCCACGGTGCTCGGCGTGGCCTACGGCGATAACCGCTTCAAACTCAGCGACCCCGTGGCGCGTTTTTATCCGCCAATGAAACAGCACCCCACGGTGACCATGGCCGACCTGCTGCACTGGGCCTCGGGCCTGGACTGGCAGGAAGACTACGAATACGCGCCGCTGAAATCCTCGGTAGTGGCGATGCTCTATACCCGTGGTCACACCGATATGGCGGAGTTCGCCGCCAGCATGGACACCTTCAGCGCGCCGGGCCAGGCGTTCCGTTACTCCAGTGGCGACAGCAATTTATTGTCCGCCGCGCTCAAGGGCATGCTCGGCCACAAGGCCTACATGAGTTACCCGTGGGATGCGCTGTTCAAACCGCTGGGCATTCACAACGCCACCTGGGAAACCGACGCCGACGAAACCTTCGTCGCCTCGTCATACGCCTACCTCACCGCCCGCGATCTGGCGCGTATCGGCTTGCTGATGGCACGGGACGGACGCTGGGGCGAGCAACAGTTGCTGCCCAAGGAGTGGGTCGCCTTCAACCGCCGGCCGTTCGATCACTACAAAACCGGCCAGGACGAAGCCGTCCCCGGTGGCCATTGGTGGCTCAACACAGGCACCCCAAAGCCTTGGCCCGACGCCCCCGCCGACACCTTCGCCGCCCTCGGTCACTGGGGCCAGGCGCTGTTCGTAATGCCCGCCGAACACCTGGTGATCGTGCGCTACGGCGATGATCGCGACGGCGCTTATCGTCACAACGAACTGCTCAAACGCGTGCTCGCGGCGGTGCAGCCATGATTCGTCGTCGGCCGTTCACCAGCGTGTTTCTGCTGCTGTTGCTCGCCCTGCTCGGCTGGGTGTGGCACGAGCGCGTCAACCTGCAAGCCTTCCCCGACATCATCGCGGCGTACACCGCCAAGGAGTACTGCTCGTGCCGGTACGTGGCGAACAACCCGGCGCAGTATTGCCTGGGGTATGTGAAGCAGTACGTGCCCACCAGTGCGTTCAGGGATAACCCCGAGCGCAGTGAAGTGACGGCGAGTGGGTTGGGGCGTACGCACACGGCGCGGTGGGTGGGGGAGCGGCAGGGGTGTCGGTTGTTGCCGTGAGTTTGGCATGACATCGCGTAGGGGAAAGGCCTTTGATTTGGCGTGCTCACGCCCATTACGACACCATCCCGCGCTTCAAGAGCAACCTGCAGCTGCGCTGCCGTTTATCGGAACTGTGATTTCTAACAGCTGCCGTAAAAAAATATACGACCAACACTGTCAAGGCATCATCAACCGATACTCGTAAGAGGTGAAGAAAATGCCTGGAACAACGATTACAGGGGTAACACCCCTAACTTCTAATACTGCACTTATTGAAGGCAAGCTTGAGGGCAGCACCGGCCAGTATGTAATGACTATTATCGCTTGCGTTAGTGGTACCGGCGAAGAGGTGGGGCGAGGGGTCGCCCAGGCTGGTCGCAATTTCAGTATTGCTACGAAAAAACTACCACCACATGAATATGATTTCGTTACACGTCATTTGGAACCTGACAATTCCGTAGGTGATAACACCGGTTGGTCGCTACCTTGGCGTTATGTTGTTCGTCCTTAATGTCCGCTGCGCCGGTTTCGTCACAGCCTTGCAGTTGGCGACAGCTACCCGGCAATGTGCAGAGCTACAGATTAATCGGGGGTGCTCCGAAATGGCCAGCGAGGCAGTTGTTTTTTCTGGTGAATCGGCGGTGGGCGGGTATCGAGGGGGGAGCTGATAGCGAGCTTCAGGCGCCCGATGCGATGCACCGGGCGCGAACTACTTACTGCGGGTGGGGGCCTCCTGGCTGCAACCCCAGGACCAGATCATCGATGATAGCTTTGCCCATCTCACCCAGGTAGTGCGAGGCAAACGCGAACCTCTCCGCCCTGGGATCCATAGCGGCTTCAAGTGAGAGCATGTTTGCGTAGTAGAGCACGTGCGCTGCGTGTTCAAGGGCTTCCAGAATCGGGACCCCGGCGTTGACGCGAAACAGCTTCAAATCGCTGTTTTCTTCGCCGCATTCGCCGAAGTTTTGAGCGCCAACGGTTTCTGCTGAGAGTGGGGTGCTCATTGCTGACCTCCTGATTTCCGGAGGTTCTGAGCGGGCATTGCGGTTTGAATCGAGGTTTTTTCGTACGGCATAAACTTGCTCCTTGGTACTACCCAAATGAGCTGCCAGTCACGATTCCAAGCGTGAGGGTGGCAGCTGTACGCAGGTTGGAATCCGAGAAGAAGCGACTCGGCAGGCACAAGGCCTCCCACGCACAGCCGCCATAAAGCACAAACAGCGGGCACAAAAAAGCGCCGACTGATTGTATGACGACGCTGTGGCGTCTTCTTTCTCGGGATTCCACGCCCGGTCGCTGATGAGCAGCGACGGTAGGGAGATTAACGCTATGTACGTGCCCTCGCAACCGGTGGCAAATCGCTGTTGTGGGGAGGGAGGTTGTCGGGTCGTGGCACCGCCCCCCTTGATCGCGTAGTCGCCACCGGCTTTTTGGGGGCGCTTCGCACCCCAGCGCAAGCAAGCTTGCTCGCCACAGTAAATCCGCTTCCACATTTGGGTTTGCGCCGTTCGTGACATGCGCTTAAGGTTCGTGCAGGTTTTTTGCCCCACGAGTGTTTATGTTCAACGTCAGACCCCTGGCTTTGGCCCTGCTGGCCGCGTTCGCCGTCCCCGCCCACGCCGACTGGTACCTGGACAACGAGTCCTCACGCCTGTCTTTCGTCACCACCAAAAACACCGAAGTCGCCGAAGTGCAGCGCTTTCTGGTGTTGCACGGCAAGGTCGACAGCAAGGGGGCGGCGCAGTTGGAGGTGGAGCTGGAGTCGGTCAACAGCGGCATCCCGCTGCGTGATGAACGCATGCGCAATACGCTGTTTCAGGTCAAGACCTTCCCGGAAGCGTTGATCAGTGCTCAGATCAACCTGCAACCGATCAACGACCTGGCTCCTGGCGCGCAATTGGAACTGCGCCTGCCGCTTTCAGTGACGCTGCACGGCAAGACCCAGACCTACAGCGCCGAGTTGCTGGCCACGCGCCTGGATGATCGGCGTTTTCAGGTCGTGACGCTGGAACCTTTGGTGTTGCATGCCGAGGATTTCGACCTGGCGCCGGGAGTGGCGGCGTTGCGTGAAGCAGCGGGGCTCAAGTCGATCAGTTTGTCGGTGCCGGTGGGTGCGGTGCTGATTTTCACGGCGCGCTGACGTGGCCGGCGCGGTATTCCCGTGGCGCAGCGCCAACCGGTTCGAGTTGTTGATCGACGGGCCGCGTTTTTTTCCACAGATGCTGCTGGGCATTGCCCGGGCCGAGCGTCAGGTCGATCTGGAGTTGTACCTGGTGGAAGCCGGTGCCTGCGCCGAAGCCATGGTGCAGGCGCTGGTGCAGGCGGCCGAGCGCGGCGTGCGGGTGCGTTGCCTGTTCGATGATTACGGCAGCCTCGCGTTTACCCTCGGGCTGCGCAAGCGCTTGACCGATGTGGGTGTGGAGTTGCGTTTCTACAATCGCCTGAGCTGGCGACGCTGGATGCGCAACCTGTACCGCGACCATCGCAAGCTGTTGTTGGTTGACCAGGGCGTCGCTGTGGTCGGTGGCACCGGCGTCACCGATGAGTTCTGGACACCTGGACAGGACACCGCCGAGTGGCATGAAGTGATGGTGCAGATCAACGGGCCGCTGGTGCTGGACTGGCAGGCGTTGTTCGACCGCCAATGGCACGCCAATGCGGCTCGCCGCGCCTGGAAACCCGCAACCCATTTCGGTTTGCCGCGCCTGCCCAAGGTGCCGGCGACCGGGCCTGGCCTGGGCCGCGTCGCGTATGCCGACGCCGGCCAGCACCGTGACATCCTGCAATCGCTGATCCGCGCCCTCAACAACAGTCAGACGCGGATCTGGTTGGCCACGCCGTACTTCCTGCCGACCTGGAGCGTGCGCCGCGCCTTGCGCCGTGCCGCAGGGCGCGGTGTGGACGTGCGTTTGCTGCTGACTGGCCCGCGTACCGATCACCCATCGGTGCGTTACGCCGGGCACCGCTATTACCCGCGCCTGCTACGTGCAGGCGTGCAGATTTTCGAATATCAGCCGTGCTTCCTGCACCTGAAAATGGTGCTGGTGGATGACTGGGTGAGCATCGGCTCGTGCAATTTCGACCACTGGAATTTGCGCTTCAACCTGGAAGCCAATCTGGAAGCGCTGGACCCTGAGCTTACACAGGCAGTGGTGATGAGTTTTACTGCGGACTTTGCCCAGAGCCAGGTGGTCAGCCTGGAAGCGTGGAAGGCACGGCCAGTGTTGCGGCGGGTGAAGCAGCGGGTGTGGGGATGGGTAGATCGGCTGGTGGTGAACCTGCTGGACCGGCGCGGTTAGCAAGAACACTGAGGTCAGATGTGGGAGGGAGCAAGCCCCGCCCACATTTTTTGACCGCGTCACGCGTTAGAGCAGTTCGAACGTCTGCTGCTGCACATCCTGGGAATCGAGCCCGATCTGTACATTGAACTCACCCGGTTCCGCCGCGTACTTGAGCTGGGTGTTGTAGAACTTCAAGTCTTCTTCGGTGATGGTGAAGTGCAGCGTGCGCTCTTCGCCGGCCTTGAGCATGACTTTCTGAAAGTTCTTCAGCTCCTTGATCGGGCGGATCATCGAGCCGGCCACGTCCTGGATATACAGCTGCACCACGGTTTCGCCGTCGACCTTGCCGGTGTTTTGCACGGTGACGCTGGCGTCGAGCTTGCCGGTCTTGTTCAAGGTGGTGGACGACAGCGCCATGTCCGACAGGCTGAACGTGGTGTAGCTCAGGCCATAACCAAACGGGAACAGGGGCCCGGTGGTGTCATCGAAGTACTGCGAGGTGTAGTTGCCCGGCTTGCCTGGGGTGAACGGTCGGCCGATGGTCAGGTGGTTGTAGTAGGTCGGAATCTGCCCCACGGAGCGTGGGAAGGTGATCGGCAGCTTGCCCGACGGGTTGTAGTCACCGAACAGTACGTCGGCGATGGCGTTGCCGCCTTCGGTGCCGGCGAACCAGGTTTCCAGGATCGCGTCGGCCTGTTGGTTCTCTTCGAGAATCGACAACGGACGGCCGTTCATCAGCACCAGCACCAGCGGTTTGCCGGTGGCCTTGAGGGCCTTGATCAGGTCGCGCTGGCTTTGCGGGATGTTCAGGTCGGTGCGGCTGGAGGACTCGTGGGACATGCCGCGGGACTCGCCCACGGCGGCCACCACGACGTCGGCCTCTTTGGCGGCCTTGACCGCTTCGTCGATCATCACCTGCGGCGCGCGCTTGTCATCCACTACTTCCGGGGCATCGAAGTTGAGGAAGTTGAGGTAGTCGACCACCGCCTTGTCGTTGGTGATGTTGGCGCCACGGGCATAGATAATCTTGCCTTTCTCGCCGATCACCGCGTTCAAACCGTCGAGCAGGGTCACCGACTGCTCGGGTTTACCGGCGGCGGCCCAACTGCCCATCATGTCGATCGGCGCCTTGGCCAGCGGGCCGACCAGGGCGATGGTCGCGGATTTTTTCAGGGGCAGGGTGTTGTGCTGGTTTTTCAGCAGCACCAGGCTGCGGCGCGCAATATCACGCGCATCGGCGCGGTGCAGGCGGCTGTCGGCGTAGGTGTCGGCCGGGTCGTCCTCAGCCTTGCCGATACGCAGGTACGGGTCCTTGAACAGGCCCATGTCGTACTTGGCACCGAGTACTTCACGCACGGCGTTGTCGATGTCGCTCTGCTCGATCTCGCCGGACTTGAGCAGCCCCGGCAGTTCCTTGCCGTACAGCGAGTCGTTCATGCTCATGTCGATACCGGCCTTGATCGCCAGCTTGGCGGCTTCGCGCCCGTCCTTGGCCACGCCGTGCTTGATCAGCTCGAAGATCGCGCCATGGTCGCTCACGGCCAGGCCCTTGAAGCCCCAGTCCTTGCGCAGCAGGTCGTTCATCAGCCAGGTGTTGGCGGTGGCGGGCACGCCGTTGATCGAGTTGAGCGCCACCATCACGCCGCCGGAACCGGCCTTGATCGCCGCGTGGTAGGGTGGCAGGTAGTCCTGGTACATCTTGACCGGGCTCATGTCGACCACGTTGTAGTCGCGCCCGCCTTCCACCGCGCCGTACAGGGCGAAGTGCTTGACGCTGGCCATGATGCTGTCGGCGTTCGCGGGGCTCGCGCCCTGGAAGGCCTTGACCATCACTTCGGCAATGCGCGAGACCAGGTAGGTGTCTTCGCCGAAACCTTCGGACGTGCGGCCCCAACGTGGGTCGCGGGAGATGTCGACCATCGGCGCGAAGGTGATGTCGAGGCTGTCGGCGGCGGCTTCCTGGGCGGCAATGCGCCCGGAGCGGCCAATGGCGTCCATGTCCCAGCTGGAAGCCAGGGCCAGGCTGATCGGGAAAATGGTGCGGTGGCCGTGGATCACGTCGTAGGCGAAGAACATCGGGATCTTCAAGCGGCTGCGCATGGCCGCGTCCTGCATCGGACGGTTTTCCGGGCGGGTGATGGAGTTGAATGTGCCACCGATGCGGCCGGCGGCGATTTCCTTGCGGATCAGCTCGCGGGGCATTTCGGGGCCGATGCTGATCAGGCGCAATTGGCCGATCTTTTCATCGAGGGTCATCTGCTTGAGCAGGTCGCTGACGAAGGCGTCCTTGTCTTTAAGCGCAGCAGGCTTTGTTTCTGCCCATACGGGGTGACTGGCCAGAGTGGCAACAAGGCCGAGCAAACACAGCTTTTTCATGAATATCCTTTTTCGGCTCACTGCGCAGCATCCATGGATGCCGTCGGCCAAAATGTGGGGAGCGTCTATTGTTGTTCGGGTGTTGTTCCGATAAATGCAGCACACTCGGAACTCTTATTTGCGCTGGGCATCTTTGTAGCTGATTGGCTCGATGCAATCCAGTGGTGGCGGATTATGCCCCAAGCGCGCGGTTTATAGGGTTAGTCGTCATATTCCATCAAGATTGGGCAGGAGAAACACCATGCAAGCAGCACAGGGTTACCGCTGGGGCTTGAAAGCCGCGGCTTTGCTATTGATCAGCACGGTGCTGAGCGGTTGCGGCATCAACAACATTCCCACCCTGGACGAACAGGCCAAAGCCGCCTGGGGCCAGGTGCAGAACCAGTACCAACGCCGCGCCGACCTGATCCCCAACCTGGTGGAAGTGGTCAAGGGCTACGCCGCGCATGAGCAGGACACCCTCACCGCCGTGATCGAAGCGCGGGCCAAGGCCACGTCGATCCAAGTGGATGCCAGCACCCTCGACAACCCCGAAAAACTCAAGCAGTTCCAGCAAGCCCAGGACGGTTTGAGCGGCGCCCTCAGCCGCTTGATGGTGGTGTCCGAACGCTACCCGGACCTCAAGGCCAACCAGAATTTCCTGGCCCTGCAATCGCAACTGGAAGGCACTGAAAACCGCATCGCCGTGGCCCGTCGCGACTTTATCCAGGCCGTGCAGGCCTACAACACCGAGATCCGCACCTTCCCCGGTCGCCTGTGGCATAGCGTGATGTACAGCGACTTGCCGATCCGCGCGACATTTGAAGCCACCAGCGCCGATGCCGATAAAGCGCCGCAAGTGAAGTTCAAATAAGGCTGCACTGAGGTGTCGATGCGTTTATTACGGATAGGTCTGGCGCTGTGGCTGTTGGCCTGGGTCGGTGCCGCGCAGGCGGCGTTGACCTTCCCGACGTTGACCGGGCGGGTGGTGGATACCGCCCAGATGATCGATCCGGCGGTGCGCGAGCAACTGACCCAGCAGTTGCAGGCGCTCGAGCAAACCTCGGGTGACCAGATCGTGGTCGTCACCGTGCCCGACCTGCAAGGCACGACCATTGAGGATTACGGTTATCAATTGGGCCGCGCGTGGGGCATTGGCCAGAAGGGCAAGGACAACGGCGCGCTGTTGATCGTCGCCCGCGCCGAGCGCACATTGCGCATCGAAGTCGGCTATGGCCTGGAAGGCGTGCTGACCGACGCGCAGTCCTGGGTGATCATCAACCAGGTCATTGTGCCCAAATTCAAGGCCGGCAATTTCAGCCAGGGCATCAGCGACGGCGTGGCTGCGATGATCCGGGTGGTCGGTGGTGAACCCTTGGCGGTGCCCGCCCATGTGGCGGATGCCAACTTTGCCAGGGATAATCCCGGGCTTTCCATTGGCCTGTTTGTTTTGCTGATCGGCGTGTTGTGGCTGTGTAATCGCATGGGCCTGCCGGTGGGTACGATCCTGCTGGCGATCCTCAGCAGCAGCGGGCGCGGCGGCGGCGGCGGTGGCGGTGGAGGTTTCCGTGGCGGCGGTGGTGGTTTTGGCGGCGGCGGCGCTTCGGGCGGCTGGTGATGACAATAACGAGAAAAGAGCACGTAGAACCATGGCATTACTGACTGAACACGAGCAACGCCAAGTCGCCGAAGCCATCGCCCGGGTCGAGCAACAGACCGATGCCGAACTGGTGACGGTACTGGCCGCGCGTGCCGACGATTACGCCTACATCCCGTTGCTGTGGGCCAGTTTGATCGCGTTGGTGGTGCCGGGGGTGGTGCATTACGTGTCGGGCTACCTGACCATGTACACCCTGTTGTTGGCGCAGTGGGCGACGTTCATCGTGTTGTGCCTGGTGTTTCGGCTGCCCACGGTCACCACGCGGCTTATCCCCCGCTCGGTGCGCCACTGGCGTGCTTCGAACCTGGCACGCCGACAATTCCTGGAGCAGAACCTGCACCACACAGTCGGCAGCACCGGCGTGCTGATTTTTGTCAGCGAGGCGGAGCGATATGTGGAGATTCTGGTGGATGAGGGCATTTCCACGCGCCTGGATGACAGCAACTGGGATGCCATCGTCAAGGTGTTTACCCAGCAGGTGAAGCAGGGGCAGACGCTGGCGGGGTTTATCAGTTGCATTGAGGCCTGTGGCGAATTGCTCAAGGTGCATGTGCCGGTGACTCAGGCGCGTAATGAGTTGCCCAATCGCCTGGTGGTACTCGAATAAACCAGACACCACTGAGCAAAAGTGTGGGAGGGAGCAAGTCGAATCGTCGCACCGCCCCTCCCACATTTGGATCTACTGTGGCTGCTGGAATCGACCACTGAGCAAATAACCCCGTGCCCTTAACTCCCATCCCCCCTAAAATGCCCGGCATTCCCTGCCCGAGGCGTTTTTGTTCATGTCTGTCACTGCTCAACCGGATCATCACGCCCAGTTCATCGAACTGCTGAGCGCAAGCCTGGCGCAGAACGCTTTTATCAAGCTGGTGCTGGCCAAGTACGTGGGCACGCAAGCCGAGTTGCAACGGCTGATCATCAAGCCGGTCACCGTCAAGGAACAGCCGTGCCTGTCCTTCGTCTACCGCTACAAGACCCGCGACATCACCAAGAATTTGCCCTTGGCCGACGGTGTGGCGGCGATTGCCGAGCTGCTGCCGGCTTCGTTCAAGAACGCGCACCTGCTGTCGCTGACTGATGAAGCGCAGCTGGAATACAGCAAGAAGAACAAAAGCTCGCTGTTCAAAAGTCAGCCGCAGCAACTGCGCGAGGCGCCTTCGGCCGAACATAACCGCGAGAAAAATCGCTTCCTCGACCTGAGCCGGCCGTTCCTCGCCGACCTGGGCGTGACCGACGCCAA
The DNA here is from genome assembly GCF_036688725.1 of Pseudomonas lactucae. Lineage (NCBI taxonomy): Bacteria > Pseudomonadati > Pseudomonadota > Gammaproteobacteria > Pseudomonadales > Pseudomonadaceae > Pseudomonas > Pseudomonas lactucae. The sequence goes on from NZ_JAQQPT010000012.1 coordinate 205,496, forward strand.
ACAGGCGTTGATCCCCTCCATGTCGCGCAAGTGGAAGCAGATCAACAAGTTCATCGAAGTGTTCAGCCATGCGCTGACCTCTTCACCGCTCAAGCTCGATCAACCGGTGCGCGTCGCCGATTTTGGGTCGGGCAAGGGCTATCTCACATTTGCGATCCACGACTACCTGCGCAACACCCTCAAGGCCCAAGGCGAAGTCACCGGCGTAGAGCTGCGCGAAGACATGGTGACCTTGTGCAACACCGCCGCCGCCCGCCTGGAACATCCGGGGCTGGTGTTCAAATGCGGTGACGTGCGCAGTGTGGCGCCCAGCGAACTGGACGTAATGATTGCCCTGCATGCCTGCGACATCGCTACCGACTATGCGATCCACACCGGCATCCGTTCCGGTGCGTCGATCATCATGTGCTCGCCATGCTGCCACAAGCAGATCCGCCTGCAGATCCAGAGCCCGGTGCTGCTCAAGCCGATGCTGCAATACGGTCTGCACCTGGGCCAGCAGGCGGAAATGGTCACCGACACTTTACGTGCGCTGTTCCTGGAGGCCTGCGGGTATGAAACCAAGGTGTTCGAGTTCATCTCGTTGGAACACACCAACAAAAACAAGATGATCCTGGCGGTCAAGCGCGCCGAGCCTGTGGATAACGCGCAGTTGCTGGAGAAGATCCAGGCGCTGAAGGCGTTCTACCACATCACCGAACACTGCCTGGAAACCTTGCTGCGCGCGGATGGAATGTTGGGCTGAAGCGGCTCCCTCGCCACGGTAAGCGTCAGAAGAAGCGCGTCACGCTGATCCTGGCGTCACGCCCCTTGGTGTAGGCGCGGTCGCCGCTCAGGGCCGGGCGGAAGTTGTTGTTGAACATATTGTCCAGGGTGAAGTTGACCTCGGTGCCCTTGAGGTAAGCCTGCTGCGGCTTCCATTTGGCGAACAGGCCCTGGGTGTTGTAGCGCTTGTTGCCGTACTGGTCGTAGAACTGGTCGCCGACGCTGGAGCCGGGGCCGCCTGAGTAGTTATCGCTGGGCAGGCGGTCGGTCGCGCCGATGAATTGCCCCATCCAGCCTACCTGGGCATCCCACGCCGGGATGTTTGTGCCCAGCACCAGCACCCATTTGGTGGGCGGAATATCGCGTGCCGAGACGTCCGGCCCCCACGGGTTGGTATAGGCGCCTTCGTGCTGGCCTTTGGCATAGGCGTAGGACACCGAGCCGAACAGGTAGGTGGAGTTGTAGAACGACTCGACTTCAAAGCCCTTGATGGTCAGGCCGCCGATGTTGCGATAGTTGGCCATCGCCCCCGGTGGGCACGCAGTGGCAATGGTGCCGCCGTTGACCGCCTGGTTCTGGCAACCTACGCCGGTGGCCTTGAAGATTTCGTCTTCGACCTTGTTGTGAAAGAGCGTCGTGCGTATTTGCAGGTTGTCATCCTGGGTGATCAGCTTGTCGAAGCTGGTGATGTTGCCCACGGTGATCGAGGTGATGCGCTCCGGGTCCAGGCCCACGCTGGTGGCCGTGCGGTTGCCCACGCCTTGCACTTCGTATTGCTCGTCGATCACCGGCGCACGCCAGGTCTGGCTCCAGTTGGCGAACAGCCCGACCTGCGGGGTGACGGTCCAGAACACCGCCAGGCGTGGCGACCAGCCGGTGTAGGTGCGGTCGCTGTAATCATGGCCGACCGCCGGGTCGGGGTTGCTGTAGTACGGCGCATCGTTGGCTTCGCCACGGTTGCGCACATGGTCGTAGCGAAGCGACGGCGTGACCGTCACGTCGCCCAACGTGACCGCGTCTTGAATGAAGAAACTGTTGGTATCGACCTTGCCATGGGGCATGAAGCCCGGCTGGAAGTGCCCGTTGTTGTAGCGCGGCGTGTTGTAGGTGGCGCCGGGCATCCACATTTCGGTTTCACGGATGTGCTTGCGCACCTGCCCGCCGATGGTGAGCGCATGCTGCAAGGGGCCAGTGGCGAACAGGCTGACGTTGCGGATATCGAGGTTTTTGTCGGTGTAGGCGGTGTCCATCCTGCGCCCGCCGGTGGCCAACTGAAAAAACGCCGTGTCGTCGCGGGCATCGGTCTGGTCGGTGTTGGACTGTGAGTACTTGACGGTCAGGTCCACCAAGGGGTTGTCCAGTGGCTGGTATTCGTACTTGCCCGACCAGGTGGTGTCGACGGTGTCGCGGTGGGCTAAAAATCGCTTGAGCGCGCCTTCGTAGCCATAACGGTCGATGTTGGCCTGGGTGGGGGGTGTCGGGTAGCTGGCCGCGGAAAAGGGTGTCCAGCGGTTACTGTGGGAGCGCGAGTAGGAAAATCCGACGCTGTGTTCATCGGTGAGGTGCGCGTTGATCTTGAACAGTTTGCCGTCCACATCCTGGGCGGTGTTGGGCAGGCGCTGGGGGTTGATCGGGTATTGGTTGTTTTCGTTGGGCAACTTGGCGGCGACTTTCATGTCGCCGCCGTCGCGTTGGGTCAAATAGGCCAGGGCATCGAAACGGCCGTCTTCGGTGCGGCCGTACACGGCGCCGCTGTAGACCTGTTCGTGGTCGTTGCTGGCGTAACCGTATTTGAGCATCGCGCCGCTGTTGCGGCCTTCCTCCAGCAGGTCCGGGGCATCCTTGGTGGTCATGTTGACGGTACCGCCGAAACCGCCATTACCGGTGAACGGAGAGTTGGGGCCTTTCTCGACTTCGATGCTCTTGATCAGCTCGGGCTCGATAAACACCGTGCCTTGCTGGTAGCGCTCAAAGCCGCTCTTGGTGGCGCCATCGACCGTCAACGGCACGTCTTCGGCATCGCCGAAACCGCGAATATTAATGGTCTGGCCGCCGGGCTTGAGCGAACCGCCCTGGCTGACACCAGGCAGCGTCTGCAACAGGCTGGGGATGTTATTGGCCTGGTAGCGATCGATATCCGCCTGGCTCAGGGTGGAGCGGCCGACGGTGCTGGAGTCGACTTCATTGCCGGTGCCGATCACGCTCAGGGCATCCAGCTGGATCGCGCCACTTTGGGTGGTCTTGGTATCAATGGGTTTTACCACGTAGGTGCTGCCCACCATGACCAGGGTGAACGCGCTGTTTTTCAGCAGGGTGCGAATCGCCACTTGTGCTGTGAAGTCGCCGTCAAGCGCTGGTGCCTGCACGTTGTTGAGCAACGCTTCATCGAACAGCAGCTGGATTTTTGCCTGTTGCGCCACCTGGCTCAGGGACGCGGCCAGCGGCTGGGCGGGCAGTTGCAGGCGCAGCGATTCGGCCTGGGCAGTGAGGCTGAAGGCCAGGCCGGCGGCGATAACGGTCGGTCGGAAAAACAGGTGCGAAACAGGGCAAGGCGCGCGAAACATGAAATCCCCCGGTGCGGCCAAATGGCCAAAAAAGGTGTGCGTATCAAACGCAGACGGGAGGAAGACGGGGCAGCCAAAAAAAACCACACATGCAAATGCAAAATATTCTCATGTGTGGGCTTGGCGGATTATTTGTTCGGCTCAATCCGCAGGATGCCATCGGCCGACGCCACGGTTTTCACCGGCAGCAGGGCGGGCAGGGCATTGAGCAGGGCGTCTGGATCATTCACATCCAGGTTGCCCGAAATCTTCAGGTGCGCCACGGCGTTACTGACCTGCAAGGGCGCCTGGGGCCGGTACAGGCTCAGTTCATCGATCAGGCTGGCCAGTTCGCGGTTGCGAAACGACAGGTGCCCGCTGCGCCAATCCGCCACCTCTTCGGTGGTGAGCGTTTGCTGCTGCACGGTGCCCTTGGCATAGCTGTAGCTGGCGCGTTGCCGGGCGCCGAGCAGGGTGACCGGGCTGTTCGCAGCCGGCTCGAAGGCGACCTGGCCGTGAGCGACGCTGACCACCAGTTGCTGCGGGCTGCGCCGCACATCAAACCCGGTGCCGACGACGCGTACGGACGCCTCGCCTGCCTGCACATAAAGCGGTCGTTCTTTATCGGCGGCCACTTCGAGGTACAGCTGGCCCTTGTCCAGGTGCACGATGCGCCGTTGCGCGGTGAAGTCCACGCGCAGACCGGTGTTGGCATTCACATACAAGGTACTGCCATCCGGCAGGGTCAAGGTGCGCATGCCCTTGGCTTGGGCTTCGACCTGGGTGTGATAAGTCTCCAGGGGCGCGCCGATATAGGGCGACAGCACTGCGCACAACAAGGCGGCCGCCACCGCCACCGCCGGGCGCCAGATCGACGGTTTGCGCGCGGGCAGCACAACGGGCTTGTTCAGTTGCTGCAACTGGGCCAGGTCCGCCCACAGTTGCTCGAACTCGGCATAGGCGCGGGCATGGGCAGGCTCGGCCAGCCAGGCGGCAAAGGCCTTGCGGTCGGCACGCCCCGCGTCGTTGCGGTTGCGGGCAAACCAACTGGCGGCTTGGGCATCGATGGCGTCGCTGTCTTCGATATCCAGGGCGTCGGTGTCGCTCAGGCGGTTCATTCTGGCTGCTCCGTGCCGGGTTCGGGTTGAAGGCGTCGCTTGCAGTGCAGCAGGGCAAACGCGATGTGCTTTTCCACCATGCTGGTCGAAATCCCCATGCGCTCGGCGATCTGCGCCTGACTCAGGCCTTCGAAGCGGTGCAGCATAAGGGCTTCTCGCCTGCGCGGCGAGAGTTCGGTGAGGACTTCCTTCAACTGTTCCAAGCGTTGCAGGCGAAGTGCAGCGGCCATGGGCTCGTTTTGCTCCTCGGTGACAGGTTCCGCGTCCCTGTCCGGCTGATCGGAATGAACGGTCTGGCGCACCTTCTGTTTGCGCCAGTGATCACGCAGCAGGTTGCGTGCCATCTGGAACAGGAACGCCCGCGGCTGCTCGACCTTGCTCCGGTCGCCGTAATCCAGCCATTGGGTGAAGACATCCTGGGTCATGTCCGCCGCGTCGCTGGCGTTGTCCGTGCGTTTGCGCAGGAAATACAGAATATCCGTATAAACCCCGCGAACGGCGTCGGCCGACAACGGGTCGGGCTGGGGACGAGACATGGATATCCTTCTTGACGAAGCGCGACTGGGAAAAGTCGCGAATACTATCGAGAATTATTGTCATTTGTCTCTATTTAAAGGATTCACTCGATTTGATCAGCGTTCCACAGGTACTGAGAGTGCCGGATTGCCCAATGGATGCGTGCGTGCTGCAAAGAACTTCAGCTCAACGCCCGTGCCATCGAACAACTGCGAATACCGGCGCTTCTGCTGGCGAATAAAGCCATCGCTGCGTCCCGATACCGAGATCGCCAGGGTGTTCACATTGGCTTGGCCAATTGCATCCACCAGGTGTTTATCCTGCGGCCCCAGGTCATGGCCGAAGATGCACAACGCGCCCGCGTGGCTCAGCAATTGCTCATAACAGAACGACAGATAATCCGAACTGCGGATACTCTTGAGCTTCTCCTCCACCTTGCCTTCACTGACGAACAACGGCACATCGTCCAGGGTCTTGATCGTATTGTTGATCGCGAAGCTGCTGAGCAACGTGCTGTCGGTGGAGGGCAATTTGCGCGCGGTGCCGTCGAGGTTGCGCACCAGGTGCAGGCCGCCATGCAGGTAAAGGATACGGGGGGTATCGGTGTGGGTGTTGCGCAGGTCGAAACTGGCATCGGCGCTGCGGAACAGGTCGTCGATACCGCAGGCGTGCAGGATTGCCCAGTAGTTGAGCAGGTCGTAATTGGTGGTGAACACCGTCGCGTAGTGTTTCAACTCTGTGTTGATCGTCGCCAGCGTCGACGGCTGCACCAGGCGCCACGGGATGTGCACGCTGTGGATGGTATTGATCAGGGCTTCCTTGATCGCGTAGTAGCGGTTGCGCGGCGCCGCCGAGCTGACGGCCAGGGCCTTGTTGACCCGGCTGGTGGTTTTCAACGCTCCCAGGGCCTGCTCGAAGCTGCGGGTTTGCAGGGCGTCGAACACGCTGAGCTCGGATTGGCCCAGGGGTTTTTCTTCGACTGTGCGGGCGTTTTCGAACAGTGAGTCGTAGGCAAAGTCTTCCCAAATAGCGCGGCTTGCGCCGTTGCCGATCAGAATCCCGCTGAAGTCGCAGGCAGCGCGCAGTGCGCTCCAGTCTTCAAGGTGGGCGTCAACATCCTGGAAATCCTTCATTGCGGCGGTTCTACTCGAAATCGGCTGGGTGGTGACTTTATCACGAGCCGGCGTTGATCCTGATCAAGATGCCGCAGCCATGTGAGGCCGATGCTGTAGGGCATAAACGTCATCCGAGGATTCGCCATGAGCAGCACCTTCTTCATTCCCGCCGTCAACATCATGGGCACCGACTGCCTCGACGAAGCCATGCTCGCCATTCACAACTATGGCTTTCGCAAGGCGCTGATTGTCACCGATGCCGGCCTGGCCAAGGCGGGCGTGGCCAGTATGATCGCCGAGAAGCTGGCGATGCAGGACATCGATTCGGTAATCTACGACGGCGCCAAGCCCAACCCCAATGTGGAAAACGTCGAGAAAGGCCTGGCACTGTTGCAGCAAAGTGCCTGTGATTTCGTGGTGTCTCTGGGCGGCGGCTCGCCCCATGACTGCGCCAAGGGCATCGCCCTGTGCGCCACCAACGGCGGACGTATCGGCGACTACGAAGGCGTCGACCAATCGGCCAAGCCGCAACTGCCGCTGGTGGCCATCAACACCACCGCCGGCACCGCCAGCGAGATGACGCGCTTTTGCATCATCACCGACGAAACCCGCCACGTAAAAATGGCCATCGTCGACCGCAACGTCACCCCTTTACTGTCGGTCAACGACCCGTCGCTGATGGTCGGCATGCCCAAGGGGCTCACCGCCGCGACCGGCATGGACGCCCTCACTCACGCCATCGAAGCCTACGTGTCCACGGCCGCTACGCCGATCACCGACGCCTGCGCCATCAAGGCCATCGAGCTGATCAGCGCCAATCTGCGCCTGGCCGTACGCGACGGCAGCGACAAGGCCGCGCGGGAAAACATGGCCTATGCGCAATTCCTCGCCGGCATGGCCTTCAACAATGCCTCCCTGGGATTCGTGCACGCCATGGCGCACCAGTTGGGCGGCTTCTATGACCTGCCCCACGGCGTGTGCAATGCGGTGTTGCTGCCCCATGTACAAAGCTTCAATGCCAGCGTTTGCGCCAAACGTTTGAGCGATGTAGGCCGTGCGTTGGGCACCGATACTCGCGGTATTACCGATGAAGAGGGTGCCCAGGCCGCCATCGCCGCGATCCGCAGCCTGGCTCTGGACGTGGACATTCCGGCCGGCTTGCGCGACCTGGGGGCCAAGTTGCAGGACATCCCACTGCTGGCCAGTAATGCGCTGAAGGATGCCTGCGGTTTGACCAACCCACGCCGTGCGGACCAGCGCCAGATCGAGGAGATTTTCCGCAGCGCGTTTTGATAGGGGCAGCCTTGAGCCGCAAGCGTTAAGCTACAAGTTGATTTGCACTTGAGCTTCAAGCTTGCGGCTTGCCGCTGAGGTCCCTTATGAGAGTTCTGTTATTCGGCGCCACCGGCATGGTCGGCCAGGGTGTTCTGCGTGAATGCCTGCTGGCCGCCGACGTTCAGGAAGTCGTCGCCGTTGGCCGCACACCGTTGACCCAGGAACACGGCAAGTTGCACCAGGTGCTGCACAGCGACATGCTGGATTTCCAACCGCTGGAAAACCTGCTGCAGGGTTTCGACGCGTGCTTCTTTTGCCTCGGTGTTTCTTCGGCGGGTATGAACGAGGTCAAGTACACCCACCTCACGTATGACCTGACGCTGGTTGCCGCCAGCACGCTGGCGCGGCTTAACCCGCAGATGACGTTTATCTACGTGTCCGGCGCCGGTACGGACAGTTCCGAAGCGGGCAAGTCGATGTGGGCACGGGTCAAGGGCAAGACCGAGAACGCGTTGCTGCGCCTCCCGTTCAAGGCGGTGTATCTGTTCCGGCCGGGAGTGATCCAGCCGTTGCATGGCGTACGCTCGAAGACGCCGTTGTACCAGTGGTTCTACAGCGCGCTCGGGCCGTTGCTGTCGCTGGTGCGTCGGGTAAAACCGGGCTGGGTGGTGAGCACCGAAACAGTCGGCCGTGCGATGTTGGCGGCGGTGCGTCATGGCGCGCCGCAACCGCTGGTGGAGCAGGCCCAGATTCATCGCCTGGCCAGCGAGCGGCACTGAGGTTGCACAAACACAGCTTGATCAGCCGGCCGCAGGGTGTTTACACGTCTCGATAGACGCTACCAGGATGAGGGCGGTTGGCGACGGGTGTGGAAAATCCGCATTACTTGCAATCGCCCCTCTCGAATTCTGTAGGGGACGATGTATGGCCAGCGAGGCACCACCCATTCGCGCGTCCCAGGTACTCGACCCTCCTTCCCCATCGCTGGGAACTTCGCGACGTATTCAAGGCCACTCAAAATCGCCTGGACAAACTCATGGGCGGCTTTGGGGTTTTCTTCGGCGATGTAAGCCGCTTCATCGTCAAGGTTTCTAAGGGCAGCCCTCAGCCACTCAACCTGCATTGTTGCGCCATTTGTCGGCGACAGCTTTTACCTCGGCAGCTGTTGCGAAGTCACCCGCATCAGCTTCTTTCAGTGCTTTTTGAATCTCTTCGATTTGCCACGCTTCACGTGTCAAGTATTCGCGTAGCGCATCAACAGCAAGAAAGGATTTGCTGCGTCCGGTAGCCTTGGCGAGACTGGCAAGTGTGTGGGCAATGTCTTCGGGTATGCGTAGAGACATAACGGACATATGAACCTCAACGTAGTGATCTGTAGTGCAACATACTACCTTGTCGCCACAGCAACGGTTTGCCCCGTTCGTCAGGGCCTTTCTAATACGGAATCCTTATGTTTTCTGGCCTCAATCACCTGACCCTGGCAGTCACCGACGTGCCTCGTAGCGTCAGCTTCTACCATGACCTGCTGCAACTGCGGCTCGATGCCACCTGGGACAACGGGGCCTACCTGTCATTGCCAGGGCTGTGGCTATGTTTGTCGCTGGATCCACTGCGTGACTCGATGCCAACGGCCGATTACACCCATTATGCGTTTACCGCGGGTGCAGGCGATTTCGCTGCGCTGGTTGAGCGCCTGCGGGGCGCCGATGTGCAGGAGTGGCGCGACAACCGCAGCGAAGGCGCGTCGTTCTATTTTCTCGATCCCGATGGCCATAAGCTTGAAGCCCATGTCGGCGACCTGGCATCGCGCCTGCAAGCCTGTCGCACCCAGCCGTATGCCGGGATGAAATTTTACCCGTAGCCTCGGAACCGGCAGCATCCATCAACCGGTCACCTTCTGTCAGCGTCGCGCCCATGCCCCATTGCCATGGCCTGTTTGGCAGCAAACCCGCCTGAGGAGTCGATGACCGTTCGTCGTACTGGCAAGTTTTTTCTAAACCTTTAGCGTCCTGAAAATTCGAATTCAGGGCGGGGGTGTGTTCCCCCGCGCCAATTTTTGCCCTGGAGGAACCCATCATGAGCCGCATGGCTATCCGGTTACGCACCGCCAGCTTCGCGATGCTGCTGGGCCTCGGCGCCAGCAATGCTTTCGCCCAGTCGCCTGCTGAATTCATCGAGCAGGCCTCGGCCAAAGGCATGGCCGATATCGAAACCAGTCGCATGGCCCACGCCAAGACCTCATCCAAGGAAATCAAGGACTACACCATCGAGGTGATCAACGAGCGCACCCTGGCCAACCAGCACTTGGCGGCCATCGCCAAGAAGCTCGACCTGCCTGTGGCCCCGCGCGAAAAGATCGTCGACAAGGCCGAAACGCTGATGCCTGAACTCAAGGACGGCGACTCCTTTGACGCGGCCTACACCGCGCAACAGGTCAAGGAAAACGAAGACGCCATCGCGCTGTTCAAGCAGGAAGGCGCGGCGTCGGACGTCCCGGAAATAAAGGCCCTGGTGGATGAGACCCTGCCCAAGCTGGAGGAGCGCCTGCAGAAGGCGCGTGCCTTGGCATCGACCTACGGTAAAGGTCATCAAGGCGACGGTTGATTCCTGCGTGCAAATACAAAACGGCGGTTGGAGCCTCTCCAACCGCCGTTTTTTTACGCCTGGTTCAGGTCGGTCTTGGCGGGCGTCGCGTCGTTGCCGTTAACACTCAACGTGTCGGTCTTGCCAATTTCACGGTATTCCTCACGCAGTTTTTCCAGGGTCTTGCGGTCCAGGCCGTCGAGGCTCAGCACTGCGTTCTGGGCATCCTTGGTGACGCGCAGCAGCTCGTCGATCTTGATGTGCAGAATGTCGTTATCGCGGTTCTGTGTGTTCTGGATCAGGAACACCATGAGGAAGGTGATGATGGTGGTCGAGGTGTTGATGATCAGCTGCCAGGTGTCGTTGTATTGAAAATACGGCCCGCTCAGGCTCCACGCCAGAATCAACCCCACCGCCGTGTAGAACGTCCGGGGGCTGCCCGCCCAGCGCGACAGCTTTTGTGAGACTGCGGAGAATTTCATGACCGGTTTCCTCAAAAGTGGGTGATGAAAATACTGACCGCAGTCCTGTGCTGAAATTTCTTTTTACAAATAGCCAGCTCACGAACGCTGTAGTTTTTTCTCCAGATTTTTCGGAGCGGGCCTACGGCGCCTCGATCGTGGCCGGCGCAACACTGGGCTTTTGGCTGGATATCCTCCGTGACTGCTACCGCCACCTGCGATCTGACCACGCTCTACCACCAGACCGAAGATCAGTTCTTTTCCACGACTTGCCCACTGCAGCGTCGTTATTGTGCTCGCGTCATTAGCTATTTCACCGATGAGTACGCGGCCCCTTGGAACTTGTTACTGGTGCGTGTGGGTAGAGCCTGTCGTGATGATGCAAGGGTTGCGACGTTGGACCAGATTCGCCGTACCTTGCTGCCGGTCCAGGTAGTGGTTCATGAGGAAAATGCCGAGCAGTGGGGCGCGCTGCTGATTGGGGCCGGTTTCCAGGCTGCCGAAAAGACCACTGCGATGGTTTTGGAACTGTCGCGCTTTGTTCCGTGCGTGAGCGAGTGCTGTTCGCAGATAAGCCTGACTCGAAACTTGGATGACTGGGCAGCCCCCCTGGGCAGTGCGTTCTCGATACTCCCGGAGGGGGTCAAGCACTATCAGGCCCGGCACCAGCGAGCCTTGGACGCCGGTCAATCGCTTTACCATTTCACCTTGTCCATGGCGGGACAGGTGATGTCTTGCCTGACGTTGTCGATAAGCGATGCGGGCGCCAGGCTCAATGATGTGGGAACGATGGCCGGATACCGTGGAAAAGGCTATGGCACTCGATTGATTCAAGCGGCGCTGCTTCACGCCTCCAGGCTGGGCGCCCAACGCTGCTTTCTGGAGGCGTCAGAGAAGGGCTGCTCGCTCTACCGCACGTTGGGTTTTGAGCCTTTGTTCGATTACCAGTCGTTTACTCGTGGTCCGATCGCAGGTGCATGATCAGAAGGGCAGTTTTACCTGGCCGCGATCTTCGTGCGTTAACAGATACTGCTTGGCCTCAAGCCCTCCGGCAAATCCGGTCAAGGTACCCGAGGCCCCTATGACCCGATGGCAAGGTGCAATGATCGAGATTGGATTGCGCCCATTGGCGGCGCCGACTGCACGCACGGCTTTGGGGTTGCCGATCTGCCGGGCGATCTGGCTGTAGCTGCGGGTCTCGCCAAACGGGATGGTTAGCAGGGCTTGCCAGACTTGCTTCTGAAAATCGGTACCGGCGAAGTCCAGTTCCAGCTCGAACCGGTTGCGTGTGCCAGCGAAGTATTCGTTCAATTGGCGCTGCGCTTCCAGCAGTACCGGGCTGTCGTTGGCTTCGTGCAGTGGGCCCAGGCGTACTCGGTTGGCGCGTTCTGTTTCCCACAGGATGGCGCAAAGTTTGCCATCGCGCGCCACCAGCGTGAGTTGACCGACGGGGGAGGGCATGAGCGTGTATTCGCAGGACATGGGTGGCTCCTCAAAAGGCAGGTGCAAAAGGTGATGTCGCCACTGTAGTTGCATTCTCTCGGTCGGAAACTACGTTTCTTGCGATCAAATTCCCTTTGGACTTAGAAATTCCAGTGAATCCAACTGGAGAGAGGCGGGTACCAATAAAGCCGCGAAATATAATAAAGACCCATCGGCAGCGACGCCGTGCCTATCAGGCCGAACGAGACCGTATTGAGCACTGTGGTCACCAATGCCAACCCACTCACGCGGCGGCTTGCGTGATGCCAAGCAACCCAAGTGCCATACGCCGATGCCGCGATGGATCCCGATGCCAGCAAAAGTCCCAGCGGGTATGGCAGTCTCACCAAGGCAAGCAGAAACGGCAAAACCAGTACCCAACCCACCACCTGGCGCAGTATGGGTTTTGGCGTGTGTTGTCCAGGTTCGAGCATTACAGTAGTCCCGTTCTGTGGGCTTGAGGAGCCGGCATTATCTGGGTAGCGGCCGTTTGCCGCTGTAGGACTTTGCTGACGAGGTGTTACCGATCCTGTTGCAATACCTTGAGCGCCGCCGACGCCAGAAAACCCGAGCGGCTTTTTTCTTCAGGGTGGTGCAGCACGTATTCATCGATGCGGTTCAACAGATAGCCCGGCAGGGTGATGTTGAGTTTCTGCGCCTTGCCCAGGTACTTGGTGACATCGATGTCGACGACCGCCCAGGTGCAGCCTGCGTAGTGCGGGTTGGCGGCATGCACGGTGACTTTTTGCGCGCCTGGAATCGGCGCGCCGTCTTCCGCCAGAATCTCGAAGTGCCCTTCGATCGCTTCACGGGCCATGGCCATGGCGTCGTCAAGATCGTCGCCAGCCGAGTAGCAGCCCGGTATATCCGGGACTTCCACGCCCCAGGCGTGGTCTGCGTCGCCGGTTGAAATTGCGATGGGATACAGCATAAGCGTTGTCCTCCAGGGACGATTGACTCAACAGAGCCTGTTTCAAAATGCTCTTGGCGGTCTTGTCCAACAGGTCCTTTTTGGGATGGGGAACCGTGACCAGCCCCGGTTTGGTCGGGTGCTTGAAATGATGGTGACTGCCGCGGGTGCGTACCAGGTACCAGCCGTCTGCAACGATGTGACCTATCAAATATCGACTATCCACAACACCTCCTTGTGGTGTGTGGTGGTGGAGGCTATAACCACTGAAAATAAAATATCAACACTCTACCTACCAGCGGTCGATGCCTGATGTTTCGGTGAGCGCTGAATGAAGTGTATGAGCCAAAGGAAAGGGCGTCGGGGAGAGGTGTTGCGAGGTTTTGCGCCAGGAGCGAATGCTTTGCCTATTGCCAAAATTTGCAGCGGGAATGGGGCGCGCGCGAGTGGTTTTGAAGCTTGCGACATTGCCTACGCAACCATCAGAATCGCCCGAGTTGTGCGCTTTGGGCGACCTCTTTAAGGTTCGTCAGCCGCTGCCCATCAGCGGTCGGGTTTAGTAGCCCGATGAAAAAATAATCTGGCGTACGGCTGTCCTTACTGTCAGGCACTTTCATGCCTGTGCTTATTGGTAGCTGTGCGCAGGGCGCTCTCGGGCGCGCCGGTTTTCGGATTGTTTTTCCCGGTCTACTAACCTGCGTACAGCTGCCACCCTTACCCCTTGGGTGGTGGTCCCTAACGAGGATCAACAGATGTGTACTGATTCATGTAATCCATCCGTAAAACTGTTCAGCGTCCGTCCCGAGGTCAACACCGAATCGTTGCTCGCCAATGCCTACGAAACCATCGCGGGTGCTGGCGCGATGACCAACGAGTTCGCCGAAAGCCTGCCTTCCCAACATCGCTATCTGGCTTTGGCTATTCAACAGATGATTGAGCTGGGTCTGATGCTGGTCGAAGCGGCGCAGGACCGCGTGGACCGAGCCGCCTAAGTCACGCGAACACCGCAACAGGCTTGCCTTCCCAGGCCGCCCATACCAAGGGGGAGGGGAGCCGATACGCACGGATATTAAAAGGGCGCCGCCAGCGAAAACGGAATGCGCAACGCACCGATAGCCCCGTCACGCACACCGCACATTTCGTCATGCACGCACTGCTGCACCAACACACAGGGAAACGCTGGAACGCGCTGCAACAGGTCGCGTAGATGAGTGCTGGAGCGCAGACGCAGGGTCTTGCCGTTATCATCCAGCAGAGTCTTTTCGCCGTGCTCCAACTTCACCCGCGCAATATAGAAACCGCCCTCCAGCGACAGCAGTTGCAACTCTTGTATTTCGCCTTTTTCGGCCAGTTCGCTCAACGTCTGCAAATTCATGTTTCACCCTCGCTTCGCACGTTATTGGCGACGAAAGAACAACGTGACCTGACCCCATTCCACGCCGAACTTGGACATGCTCGAACGGTTGATCATCGTGTCCTCGTCCATCAGGTACATCCAGTCGTCGAAGCTCACCTCGTACACCGAGCCATCCACCGGCAGGTTCAGACGATAGCGCCAACGCAGCGCATTACCGGCCACCTCGCCGCGGGCTTCGCCGACCAAATCACCCGCCCGTCCGCGCCAGCGCCCCGGGCCATCGGGGGTGAGCGTCCACACACGCTGCTGGCGCGTGCCGTCGCTGTACAGGAAGCGTTCGTCGAGAATCAGCGCGTTACCTTCGCGTCGGCTGGCAATCTCCACCTCGAAGCGCTTGGCCACTTCTCCCGAGCGCTTCTCGAAGATGCCCCAGGCCTTGACGGGTTTGCTGAAGAAGCGCTCCAGGTCCAATGTCGGTCGCTGGTCGGCATAGTGTTCCACCCCAACGCCTGTGCAACTGCACAGGCTGAGTAGCAGCAACAGTGAAACCAGAAGACGTGGCATGGCCGGGCTCCTCGATCACACGCGACGGGGTGCCGGTGCTCAAGGCTTGATGGTTGTACAAAAATATAATTTTGTATAGGTTTCGCTCCGAAAAAACCGGGCAAATGGTCTGAACCCAAATTTCGCCCATAAAAAAACCGACCATCACAGGCTGTGTGAAAACCTAGCAATCTGCGCAGCGCTCGAAGAAAATGCTCCGTATCGAAAGATACGGAGCATTTTTC